>JAKJEP010000172.1 GCA_022705365.1 Planctomycetota bacterium
TATCTCATTATAAGCAGTCCGTTTTTTTACACAAGTATCTTCAAGCCGCCAAAATCAGGCTATGCAAGGGGTACTGTCTCCCCGCCTTTCCCCTGTCCGCTGTCCTTCGCCTCCCGGCGACGGGAATATTGGGTTCGCCGTTGACTTTGCTCCAAAAATATGCCAAGATTAGGTCCCATAAGGATTAACAGCATGAAAAATGAAAAAAATGTGAATTCCGAGGGAACCAGTTTCCTCGTTGATAGTCAAAATAATTGGAAAGCCGCTAAAAACAGCGGATCCGCCGAAGAAGAAAATCGGCTGGTCAGCCAAAGCCAGAACGGCAATATTGATGCCTTTGGGCAACTGGTCGTTAAATACCAAAACCGGCTCTTCAACGCCATCCTCAGGATGGTTGGCAGCTATGATGACGCCCAGGAATTGACCCAGGATGCCTTTTGCCGGGCCTTACGAGGCATCCGTAAGTTTCGCGGCAGCAGCGGTTTTTATACCTGGCTGTTCCGGATCGGAATCAACCTGAGTATCAACCACCGCCGGCGGAAACAGCAGATGCATTTTTCCGATTTGCAGGACGCCAGAAACATCATGGGCCAGCAGGCGTCAGGCCTGGCGGAGATGGCCGACCAGCGCAGCCGCTCACCCGAATATCAGGTTGAGCTAAGCGAGGCCTATCAAAAAGTTATGGCGGCCCTGGAGCGGCTGGAGCCCCAGGAGCGTGCCATCATTATTTTGCGCGATATCGAGGAAATGAATTACGAGGAAATTGCAGTGGTTCTGGAGATTCCGATTGGTACGGTAAAAAGTCGTTTATCACGGGCGAGAATGGCCTTGCGGGAGATGGTCGTAAAAAAACATGAATAAAGAGAAATTTCCTGCCGAATGGACTGAATTGCTCAATGCCTATCTGGACCGCCAGTTGGACGATGGGCAGGTCGCTCAGGTCGAAAAAATCTTAGCGGAAAATTCCCAGGCGAAAGTCCTGCTGACAGAGTTGCGCCAGGTTTCCGAACTGGTTCATTCCCTGCCGAATGTGCCCGCTCCAGCCCATATGAGCCAGACCATCCAATCGGAACTGGAACGGGATGGTTTGCTGGGCTGCACCGATTTGCATGCCAATCCAGCGGGCCGCAACCATCTTCGCCTGCGCCGCCTGATTGCGGCTGCGGCGATGCTCATCCTCCTGGGAGTGGTAGGCACCATTATTTACAGCGTATTATTCGCCCCCTCCCCGCACCATTCCCCCGAATCGGAAAAAATCCTCGCAAAATCCGAACCGGCTCCCGTCGAACCGATTATTGCCCTGGAGGATACCTATCCGCCGGCGATGGCCCTGCCGGATGGGAAAATAACGGCAAACCTTCCGGATGATCCGGCGTTGGCAGCTTCTGAACCGGTAATGGAAGTTCCGCATCTGAATTCCGTTCATTTGACTCTTACCGGATCGCAGCCCGGACAGCCCGGCCAATCGTTGCACAGCCTTCTCACCCAGGCGAATATTAACCAGGTCGTGCGAATCCCTTTGGATGAAAATCGGGAGCAGATCGCCTTTATCTGTCAAACCGGGCAATTGCTGCAGTTGGTTCACGATCTGAAAGGTTCCGGGTGCGGCCCCATCAGTCTGCTTGTTCAGAATCCCGAACTGCCGGAAACGACAATTCTCAGCGATATAACGGAAACGGATTTGCGCCGGTTCACAGCTCTGACCACCCCCGCCCAGCAGCAGATATTCGCTGCCCAAGTCCGCCAGCCGTCCGATGTGCAGGACGATTGGCAGGATCCCCATAAATGGCTGGCCGCTATCCTGGGAAGTGAACAACCCGATCTCGAAGGCTTGCAGTTGCTGGGCAATCCCCAGCTTGACAATGGCCGCGAACCCAACAACCCGAACAACCCGACCTCCCCGGCCTCCCTAACCCCGGCTATTATACCGGGCATCCCCCTGGCCCCCTTCCCGCCGGAATCAAAACCGGCATCGGATGTTGCAGAGGAGCCTGCCCACCAAGCGGATGAGCCGGTTCTCGGAAATGAATCGACCGGGGAAAATGCAAATCAGCAATTGCTGGCCGTTATCATCGAATACCCCTGCCAGCAGAAACAGCCGGCGGCTGACCCCAACGTTCAGTAACAGGCCGATATACAATTCAAATCCTCTGGAAATCCCCCTGCCAGATTCCACCGCGGAAATATATTTATCAACCGGAATCGATAGGCCGATTAGTATGAGATAGTGGACGGAATCGGCGGTTCACCGGATAGCTGGTATTATTATCCTTATGACGGCCTGGGCAGCGTGGTCGCCCTCAGTGACAGTGACGGAAATATTGTGGAAAGCTATTGTTGCACCGTTTTCGAAAAGGCAGATCTGGATGCTGCTTATTTACCAGCAGGACATACGAGGGGAAAACCAATTTACATAAATACCCGGTCAAGTATCAAGGTATAAATTGGCAGATTAAGGCAAAATTTGCCAGCCTGTCGGCAATTTTTGCGTATAGCAAAAAAAATTCTGTATATTTGAAGAATTATAACTCTTTTGTTTTCAATGTGATAATCAAATCCCCTGTTTTGGCATGTCTTTTGCGGTTAAGTAATTGTTCATCCATGCAGGTTTTTAATGTAAAGTGATAATAACGAGTGAAAAAGGGTCTTAAATGAGGTGTTTCTGTTTTTATATGATCAAACGGATTGTAATCGTTTTGGTAGTATTAACCATATCCGCCGTTGCCACGGCGGCACCCCAGTATGCGATAACCGATCTGGGTACGCTGGGAGGGGAATGGTGTAGTCCGCGGGCAATTAATAATAATGGTTTGATTGTGGGGACTGCCTATGTCCCCACGGGGTATGAGGCCGACACGGAGCCGCGTGCCGTTCTTCTGGACAGCGTGTCTGGGCAGTTGAACCTCCGTCTGTTCGGTGATTGTTTTGGATCAGCAAAAGATATCAACGCAACAGGACAGGTGGTTGGATCTTTCAGAGATGAGCTATATATAGACAAAGCCGGCTTATGGGAGGCAGAGCAGGGAGCAACGATGTTGCCGGATTTCGGCGGCGAGGTTCGAGCCTGGGGTCTCAATGATCTAGGACAGATTGTGGGCCGTGCAGAAGTGCCAGGTACGGAATATTGCCATCACGCCGTATTTTGGGATAAGAATCAGGTTTTGAAAAACCTGGGAACCCTGGGCGGAGCATTGAGTGAGGCCTATGACATCAACAACGCTGGACTTATTATAGGCAGCGCCGCTATTCCTAAAACGAACGACTATGACTTTAATCATGCTGTGATATGGGATACGGATGGCAATATAACCGATTTAGGAACCCTGGGAGGGAACTATAGTTACAGCATGGTGGTTAACGATAGAGGTCAGGTTGCCGGTTCTGCGGAAACCAGCAAGCGTGGGGAAATTCACCCTTTCTTATGGGATCAGACCAACGGCATGGTTGATCTGGGTACCGTGGGAAGCGACATTTTTTGGATAAATGGAATTAATAATGAAGGCCAAATGGTTGGAATTATTATTCTGCCGGAATATCCCGATGGCGGTGAATCATTTCTTTATGACGATGAAACTGGTTTTGTTGATCTGATGACACTGTTGCCGGAAAAATCCGGTTGGAGCAGATTGGGGGCCGACGATATCAATGATTATGGCCAAATTGTAGGAACAGGTACTATTAATGGCGAATCTCACGCATTCCTCATGACACCAATTCCAGAACCGATGACAGTCATATTACTATTGGCTGGTCTTATAGGAATCCAGGCAAAACGCAGGCAATACTGCTTAACAACAAGTCGCCGGAGAAAAGCCGTGTCTAATCGGAAAATTAACTGGCGTCAGAGCCGGAGATCCTGCCGTAATACCTGAATAAACCACAGGTAAACCGTCCGTCCCAGGGTTTGCTGTTCGATGATGATTTTCGCCCGGCCCACCAGGCCATCCCGCAGCCGGGCATCTTTTGCCAAAGGAAGCACCAGCTCATAGGTTCGATCCGCCGGTTCCAGTGCCTCCTCCGCTTTTGCGGCCGGCATCGTGGCAACTTCACCCCCATATACCGTGGAAAAGGCCGGACTAAACATCTTCCAGACCGGTTTATTGGTATTTTCTACCACGCGGCTGTCCAAAATCTCATGATCCAGCGACCAGAGCTTGATCTGAACCGCCTGACCGGATTCGATAAAGCCGTTATCCCGATGATTCACCGCTGCCACCGCTTCGAATTCTCCGGGTGCATAGACGACAAACAAGGCCGATTGCAGCGGCATAAAACTGCCGTCCAGATTGGCCAGCGGCACAGGAGTTCGCAACTGCACCATCCCATCGATGGGAGAACGGATGGTCAGCTTGTCGTAATTCTGCCGGGCACGGTCATATTGGGCCTGAAGCCCCTTCCGTTTGGCCTCGATCTGGAGCACCGTCTCATTATCCTCCAGATTTTCCGCCAGGGCTTTTTGCGAATTGAGCTGATCGATCTGGAGCTGTAAATCCGACACCTCATATTCCAGTTGCGGATTCGATAAAACCAGCAGAATATCATCTTTCCGGACCGCCTGCCCGTCCCGGATCAACTGGGGATTTTTAGCCGATTCGATAAAGCCGGCCTGGGAAACATAAATCGGATGGGCCTGACGGGGACGAATCACACATTGGGTATCGACCGTCTGCTCGATGGGTATGGCCAACACAAAATAAGCCCCCAGTCCCACCGCCAAAACCAGGACTATGGCGGTAGCCAGACGTATCCGCAACTGCTGCCGCTGGGTAACGGCAAATTTCGCCATTTTGACCAGCGGCGTAACAAACGCATTATATATACTTCCCACCGCCAGGATGGCCCCAATGACGCCCCATCCATACGGGTCCAAAAACGTCCAGACCAGCAGGACAATCACGAACATGATAAACCAGCGATAGATGGCGGAACAGACGGCATACCCCAGCACCGTTATTTCCCGGCCTTCGACATCGATGGGCTTGTCGGCCCGCTCCATGCCCAGGACATACCGCTGCATGAGATATTTCAGATAGTTGGTCCCCTTTTGCTTGAGGTTGGGGATCTCCAGCAGGTCCATGAGAAAATAATAGCCGTCATAACGGAGCAGCGGATTGCCGTTGAATAAGATGGTATTGACACTGGCCACAATCATCATATTCAGCATAAACTGGTTGATGACGGTTTTCGGTTCGGTAAAGGCCCAGACATAGACCGCCAGGCAGGAAAGAACCATCTCAACCAGAATGCCCGCCGCCGTAATCCACATCCGCCGGCCCTTGACGCCGATCATCCAGGAATCGGATACATCGCAGTAAAAACAGGGCGTAAAGACCAGGAACAAAATCCCCATTTCATGGACTTCGCAGCCGAAATGCTTGGCCGTCAATCCGTGGCCGAATTCATGGATCACCTTGATGAACAGGAACGCCGCCCCGAAATACAGCAGATTCAGCCAGCTCAGCAGGGGCTGGCGCTGATGCAGCTTATCGATATTATCAAATAATACATAGACGGCCCCCGCCAGCAGCGCCAAAACCAGAAAACCCATAAAGCGGCTGAAGAGAAAACCGCCGATCCAGCGGTGCAGAAAATTCAGCAGCCGGTTGGGATCCATAACCGGGATCCGATAAAACAAAAACTCCGAATGGAGTTTCTTGAAAAAGCCCCGGGTCATCATGTGCTTCCGTTTCAAAAGAAACTCAGTGCTGGTTTCGCCGGATACATGCAGGAGATTGGCCCCGCGCAGCATGATGATAAAGCTCATCACCGCCTGACGGTCGTATTCCTCATTGGGGAAGCGGTCCAGGAGCATGCGGAGGACGTCATCCATATTGGCCTTGCCGTCGAGCATTTGGTAGATGGCGTATTCCGGCGGACGCAGGCGGTAATAGCGCATGGAGGCGGGATCTTTCAGCACATAGCAGGGTTTGCCGTAATAGACCTGCTCGGTGATTTCCACATCCCGGCGGGTTTTCGGCAGGGCACGCAGGTCATCCTGGATCTCTTCCGTCGGCAATGGCAATTCGTTCGGTTGATTGGCGGACATCAATCCCTCTGCCTTAAAAGAAGGTTATCCGGAAAAACCGGATTACTTTACGCAATAACACATACCCCAGGGGCCTTTCGACCGTGGCAATTTTCGCCCTCCCGATATTGCCGCTGCGCAGCCCATCCACAATCGGACGCAGTTCCTCCCCCGGCGCCTCCACGCGAATTTGATAAACATTGCCTTTTTCCTTGATTTGGGGCATTTCGCTGATCTGGCTCAGAGTATCGATATGAGCTTTGAGTTTTTGTTCGGGATAGGCTGCCAGATAAAATTCCACCTCCGCGCCTTCCTCGCCCGCCAGGCCGCGCTGAACCCAGCCGATTTCCTCCTGCGGCACATCCAGAATCAACTGCCACTGCGACAAATCATATATCTCACATATGGGATCCCCCATCTTTAGGGTCAGCCCTTCTTTCAATTGCAGTTGCGGAGTCACAATCGTGCCGTCAATGGGAGAAACCAGCCTGCATTTTTCGATTTGCAGCGTCACCAGGTCAATCTGATTCCGCAGCCGCTGCTGTTCCAGTTTGCTCAGCAGGATTTCCGTTTTCATATCCGAACGGCCGGCGGTTTTATCCTCATTGATTTCTTCCTGCCGCAGGGATGCTTCCAGCGAAAGTTTGCGGGCGATTAGTTCATCGGCATTGAGTTCGATAATCAATTCCCCTTTCTTCACCGCTCCGTCGGGACGAACGACCTTGGCAATTTGCAGGCCGTCCAGCGGCGCGTCGATCATACGCTGGATCTTGGGAACCAGCTCACATTCACTGTCAATCTGAATCGTCCAGGGCGTCAACGCCCCGATAATCAGGGCCGCTAGGATCACAGCGGCAATCGCCAGCCATTTCCGGCGCTTTTTAGGATCCTTTTTGATTTTCTGCAGTTTGGCAAAGGGCCTTACCAGGGGAACCGAGGCCATTTCCAGCGCATTGACAAACGCCAAAGCCCCATGCCGGCTCACATTGGCCATGACTCCGGCCAGATTGGCGGCTGCCTGGTCGTCAAATCCTTCCGCAATCAACACACCCAGATCCCGGTCCGATGTTTTAATCGGCTGGAGAAAAATCTGGTCCAGTTGGCTGATGCTGAAATAATCTTTGAGCAGTTGCG
>JAKJEP010000173.1 GCA_022705365.1 Planctomycetota bacterium
GTCATCCCGCAAAAGGGAGATCACCAGGCCGGGATAATCGTGCCAGGCGGCATGATGCATATCGTCCAGGCCGGGGCCGGCTGGCGGGGTTTCGGCGTTTTTATTGGTGTGACAATGCCAGAGAACCAGCGACAGCACCCGCTGCTGTAACATTTCCCCGGACCAGAAATACTGGTTATCCCCCCCCTGCCGCTGGGAGGCAAACTTTCGAAACGTCACGGCCCCTCCCTCCAGGAAACACAAACCGCCATGCTCCGAAGCGGTATCGGCCCGATCCGCCACGATATACCGGCGGAGTTGGCGGACCGGCTCCGGCTGGTCCAGGGTGTCCAGCAGCAGGGTGATCCGCAGCAAATCGACCGCTGATAACTTCGCCTGCTGGCCAGCGAAATCCTCCGGATAATCGTCCGGCGCGCCGGGGTAGCTGGGGGGCCGGCTGGTATGGGAGAGCCGCTCCAGCCGGCTGGCGATGGACCGGGCCAGGCGCTCCCGGTCCCGGCTGAGCAGTTCCGGGTCCGCTTGCAGAATCATATAACTATCCCGTGCATCGAAGGTATAGCCGTCCTGATTATGCAGGCCGGCGATCCGCCTCTCCAGTTCGTCAAACTGCAAGGGCGTTAAAGTAATCCGCTGCAACTGGCACATCAGGAACCGGGACTTATTCGTGGGGAAATAATGGAACCGCTGCGCCCAAAAGGCCACCTGCTCCAGGATCACATCCTCCTGCGACCGGGCAGCCAGCATCTCCAGCACCGCCTCCTGGCCTTGCGATTTCAGCAAGGAGGATAAGGCCGCCAGTTTTACGGAGATCGTTTCGCCGGTCAGAAGCTGGGCCTGCAAAACCGCATCCAGCGGCTGGCGGGCAAGCTGCTCAATAGTTTGGGCAATCTTCATTTTCAGGGGATCGCCGGGATCCGCATCACCATACGCTTCTACCAGAAAGGGTATGGCCTGTTCCTGGTTCAACTGGGCCAGCGATTTTAGGATCTGCTCCCGTATTTCACTTTCCGAAGTAGTCAGCAAGGCCCGGCCCAGCCAGGGCGGGGCATTTTCCGGATACCGCTGGGGGATGATTTCAATGACCCGGCTGCGGATAACGGGGGAATGCAGCGGCGAGGCAGCCACCTCCGCCAAGATGTTACCCAGATCTTCCCGCTGCTTTTCGTCGAGCGGCTGTTTCAGCACCGTATCGATCATCTCCAGCCGCTTGCTGTCGGCCAGTTCCCGGTTGGCCACCTGAGCGATCAACTGGTTCAGATCGGTATTCGGCTGTCGCCCGCCGACACACCCGGACATAAATACCCCGGCTATTAAAAACAACAGGAAGGAAAATCCGAGATTTATTTTTTGTATTATTTTTATCATACCAGTCAGAATGGGATCGGCTGCAAGCCTTTCCCCGCCAGGGCGGTGCCGCAGCCGGGGCACTTGCCGTTGAGCAGGTTGAACTGGCCGATCTGATAGCCGAGGCGCTCAATCAGCAACTCGCCGCACTCGTGGCAGCAGGTGCTTTCCCGGCCGAAGGCGGGCATATTCCCGACATAGACATAATGCAGACCCGCCTGCCGGCCCAGGTCATAGGCCAGGGAAAGGGTTTCCGCCGGGGTCGGGCGGACGCCGTCCCGCTGGAAATCCGGGTGGAACCGGCTTAGGTGCCAGGGTACCTGCGGTCCCAACTCGCCGGCGATAAACTCCGCAATATTTTGCAATTCCTGCTCGCTGTCATTGAGGCCCGGGACCACCAGCGTCGTGATCTCCAGCCAGATATCCGTCTGGCGGGCGATATATTGCAGCGTCTCCAAAACCGGCCCCAGCCGGGCCTTGCAGACATCCTGGTAAAACTCCTCGGTAAAGGCCTTCAGATCGACATTGATCGCATCCAGGAAATCCCGGGCGTAGTCGATGGCCTCCGGGGTCATATAGCCGTTGCTGACAAAGACGTTGGCCAGCCCCTCTTTCCTGGCCAGCCGGCCGCACTCCCCGCACAGCTCCATGAAAACCGTCGGCTCGGTATAGGTGTAGGAGATGCTGGTGCAGCGCTGCTGGCGGGCGGTCCGGACCAGTTCCTCCGGGGTGGCGCAGCGGTGGACCAGGTTGTCGTGCATCCGCGGATACTGGCTGATCTGCCAGTTCTGGCAGAAATCGCACTGGAAATTGCAGCCGACCGCGGCCATGGAAAAACTGCGGCTGCCCGGCTGAAAGTGAAACAGCGGCTTTTTCTCGATCGGATCGATATGCGTGGCGCAGATGGCCTGATAATTCAGCGAATACAATTTGCCGCCCACATTCCGCCGCACCCGGCACACCCCCACATTGCCCTCTTTAATATGGCAGCGGAAATGACACAGTTTGCATACCACCTGCTGGTCATCGGCCGGCTCCCACAAAACCGCTTCTTTCAGTTTCACATCCATAGAAATATCAACATAAATACGGAAAAACTAAGGTTTTGCAAAACTTCCGTAAAAAATCATATTTGTATTTTATCAGAAATAGCCGGCTATTTCAATACCAGGGGGTAATACCGATTATTTTTAAATATAAAATCAGGACCCTTTTGATACACGTTTACATCCGCCGACCGGATGAACAATTCATCGATATAAACTGGTTTATGGAAACGGCCCTTATCTATGCCAATAATTACTTTATTCCCGGAATTCTTATATTCAAATTCATATTCCAATAAAGCCCATTGGCCGTCCATTACCTGTACTAATTCTCCGCAAGGAACAGCTTCTTTGCCAATGGTATTTCCACTCTCATCCTGTTGTTCATAAAAAAAACGCAGCGTTGGGTAACGGTCTTCCCGTAAATACATCCAAAACGATAACACACATTTTCCCGGTGCTAGATGGGCTGGTACGTCCTCATAAAATATAACGCGCCCGGTCCCACGCATACAATACGAACCGCCCCGATAGGATGTAGAACTATCCAACTCGTCATAGGAGCATAAGACAGTATCCTCCCGCATTCTATTTAAAAAACCATTTTCTCCATATTCGCGCGAGACTCGCTCTGCCATCTCCGCAGGCAGAACTTGGATAGAATTCAGCTTCAATTCAAACAGTTTATTATTTTCAAACTCACAGACGAAATCCGAATGCGCAATTAGTTTTTTTTCCCACTCCGATAGCCCGTCTTCCACGACCCACAGTAGAAAAGGCTTATCGGAATCCAGATCTTTCAGCAACTCATACTCCCGATAAGGTTCCGTAAATAATTGTATCTGTTTCCATGTTTGCTCGAAAGAAGTCCTGCTAATCCAGGCCCCGGTAAGAGGCAGACCCGTTTTCAGGGATCCGATAATGGACTGGCATAAAATATCGCCGTCCTGATTTTGCCAATTAAAATTTGCCGAACCGATCGTATAATATGGCAAAGGGATAATCGCCTGATACTCGTCTTTGGGAACCCGGCCAAGCCATGCGGTGGAGGGTGTTCGATTCCTCTTATCCGCCAGAGATGGCAACTGATTTATCTCATATAATTTGGCATAGGTGTGGTACTGATATACCTCCGCATATAAAAACAAAACCGCTGCTGTCAACCCTCCGATTCGTACTATATTTGGCAAATTTTTCACCTTGGTATAGACAAAGCAAAAAACCACCACATTGTACACATAATAGAAAACCCAGCCCAGCCTGGCCAATGCGCGGAACTGTTTCAACGGCCCCAGATAATCAATCCAATATTCCAATCCAAAAATAAACGGCATTCCGGTTGCCAGTAAAAGCATGATCCACGCCGCCCAAAAGGAACGGTTTAACGGCATAGAATCCGTCACCTTCCAGACCTCTTGCATTCTGCCTTTCACCAGACACTTCATTCGCGCGATGACGAGGGGAAATGCCATCAGGATAGAAAAAGCGCCTAAATATAAAAGACGCGCATTCTGCTCCATTTCTTTAAAAGAAACAAATTTTCTCAGAAATCCCTCCAGGGGCATGCCAATCGGCAAAAAAACCGTTTCCCAGGATGCCGCATAGGCAAGGAACCCGTAGGGCGATTGGGGCCGATCGGCCACCGAATCGGTCAGGACAAACCACAATTGAATACAACCTACCGGCAGCAGCACCTGTATCAGAAGGTGGCATATATTGAGCCAAGCCTTTTTATTTCGCCAAACAGACCATCCCTGAAATAACCATAATAATATAATAAAACTGACCAGAATCGGGAAAAAATACAAATGCATGAGTGAGAGAAATAAAACGATGGCAAATATGGCCAGGCTTTTTACCACCGTTCTATTTTCGAAAAACCGCATGATGGCATACCATCCCATCGGAATCGCACAAGTACAAGCCAGCGGATAATGCTCGGCAAAACTCCTCACCTGGGGAGAAAGAAAGGTTATCCCAACTGCCACGAAGGGGGAAAAATAAGGACCCGCGCCAAAGCGAATCAATAGTAAATAGAGAAAAACACTGCTTAAAAGCAAATAAAACAGCAATAAGCCATTGATGATACCCGTCGTATAATCGGAAACATCATACACGTCTTTCGATAGAAACCGCACCAGATTGGCAACCACGGGCTGATTGTCCGTAAAAACAACATGATCGCCATAGGGATAATTCATGCCGTTAAAATGGCTATAGGACGTATCGTATTTGACATGATAGGCAAAGGTATAATAATTTTTAATCCCATCGCCGCTCGTACTCAGATATACGTTATTAATATCCCTGACAAGCGGCATGAAAAAGCTTACTAAGAAGACCAAATACAAAAGTACGGTAATAACCATACCGTGAATACAATTTTTCTGGGTATTCATGAATGTTCCCCGATTCGAACGAATCCCGTACGAACGGCAAAAAAGGGGCAGTCCTTTGCTTTGATCGGCTTATTCATCGTTGTCCAGTTTTTCCCGGATAATATAGCGAGGGCGGCCTTTGACTTCTTCATAGATACGGGCCAGGTATTCCCCTATGATGCCCAGGCAGATCAGTAACAGACTGCCTATAATCAATAACAAAAGGATCACCGTGGTAAAACCGGAAACCGCCTTACCCGAGAACTTCATATACAACGCATCAATCCCTAATATAACCGCAGATATAAAAAAGAAAACTCCCAGCACGCTCGGCAAACGCAGAAAAGCACCGGAAAAGGAAGTAAAACCCGTTAAGGCCAGCCGGATGAGTTTCCGTGTTGACCAGCGGGATTTCCCGTCGGCTCGCTCCTCAACCGCAAAAGGAATTGGTTCCCGTCGGAAACCCAGCCAGGCTATCATGCCGCGAAAAAACAGATTCCGTTCCCCCATTTTCAGCCAGGCGTCTCGTACCTGCCGGTCAATCAGTTTAAAATCGGAAGCGCCTCTCAGATCAAATCCGGAAAACCGGCTGAACAAGCCATAAAACAGGCTGCTGCAACACTTGTTTACAAAGGATTCTTTCCCGCGATCCTCCTTCACGGCTTCCACGATATTCACTCCCTTTTCTTTCCAAATTCGAATCATATCCGGGATCAAGGAAGGCGGATGCTGCAAATCGCCGTCGAGCACAAGAATCGCATCCCCCCGTGCCGCCTCCAGGCCCGCACAAAGAGCCGATTCTTTACCGAAATTCCGGCTGAGCCTGATAGCCCGCAAATTAGAGGATGTATGCGATAAGGTTTGAATCTCACCCCAGGTATTGTCCGTAGATCCATCATCCACCAGAATCAATTCCCAGGAATCCACCTGTCCTTGTATATACGTTTCCAGTGATAAATACAGCTTTCTTACCTGTTCTTCCTCACAATAAAGAGGAACAACCACCGACAAAGTTGTGGACGAATTACTCATGCTCATGATCCCGTTTCGACAATACCGCCACCAATACCGAACCCCAACACCCAGCTAAATTCAGTTCCGAACAGGCCAATCGTTTCGCAAAATTCCAGCTCAATGGAGCCACCCATGGCGAAAAAAAACAATTGGATCGCATCTTTTCTACTTTGAACCCGGATTCCTCCGCCAGTTTTGCCAGTTTTTTTTTATGATACCATTCCACATGCTGATGTTCTTTCAGGGGAGGAGCCAAATGCAATTTATCCATCAGCCATTCAATGACAATCCAGGCACTTCGGTAATTAGGCGTAGTTAGAAACACCTTCCCGCCGGGAACCAACAGGTTATGAAAAACCGATAACATTTTTCGCCCCTGGTCCAAAGGCAGATGTTCAATCACTTCCAGGCAATATATTTTATCAAAAGAACCGGATTCCCCAAAGGATTCATCAACCAATCCTAAAAGAAAATTTACATGGTCATTCGCATAACGATGATGAGCAAACTGAATGGCATCCGGGTTCCCATCCACCCCCAGAACCTCCGCACCAAAGGTGCCCAAAAAGGAAGAGATAACACCGGAACCGCATCCTACATCAACCACCTTATCCCCTTTTTGGGGCGGCATGAGTGCTTCAATAGCCAATTGCTTACTCAGATGCCACATTCTTTGAACGGCGTTGCCCTCGACCAGGGCTTTATATTGATAATCGCCGGCAATCTTTACCGTGTCACCTTTTCGCACCATAGGTTTTTAATACTTATAAAACAGGATAAGACAAGCTCGATAAACCACTTACGTCACTATACCTGTTTTACGAGGTCTCGTCAAGACCGTTTTGAGCCAAACAAACAGAAAAAGCATATTATTCAGTCCGATAATCCATATGCCTGTGCCAGGATTTTAACCGGGTGCAGGACCTTTTTGCCGGCGGCCAGTTCCATTTGCATCTTGCAGGTGCTGCATTCGGTCAGGCCGAAGTCGGCGGTACTCGCCCGCAGCGGCTCCAGCATCGGCTGGCCGGCCTGCATAGATAGGTCGAAGTTTTTCTTCTGGAAGCCGAAGGTGCCCGCGATCCCGCAGCAACTGTTCGGCAGCATCTCGATTTCCACGCCCTCGATCATGCGCATCAGATCTAAGGTCGCGTCACCGATTTTGAGGGCCTCGTAGTGGCAGGGCTTGTGATAGGCCAGTTTCATTTTTTGCGGTTTCAGATCGGTTCGTAACTTGCCCTGTTTCGCCAAATCAGCCAGGAAACCGGTCAATTCCCAGGTATTTTCCGCCACCAGATGGTACTCCGGCCCCTCGGCAATATCCAGATATTCCTCCTTCAAACACAGCGCGGCGGTCGGCTCGCTGCAAATGACTTTATA
>JAKJEP010000174.1 GCA_022705365.1 Planctomycetota bacterium
TGCGGCGCTGTCGTAGCATAAACCGCCGGTGAATTGCGTATCCTCCAGGCTGATGGTGGAAGCGATTCCGCGGAAAGAGGAAATTCGATATTGTCTGCGAACCAGTTCATAGATTTTATTCTGAATCGTATCCAGGACAAAATAGGTTTCATCGCCGACGGTAAAGCCGCCGAATTGAATTACGCCAGAAGGAATCGATTCCGAATCCAGCCTGTCGCCGCTGACCGGATCCAGAACCGCGATATTGCCGCCGGAAAGGTCGGCGTCAAAGTAATACAGGAACTCGCCGTCGTAATCGAGATAGACCCGGGAATCGGCGGTGACAGGTTCAGGGGTGGGCAGGTACGCGATATTTTTATTGGCCAGGAAAGCGATCGAACCGCGCTGCGCATCGAGGTAATACGAAACCGTACCGGTAATTTCCGGATCGGCCCACTGATAGATATAGACGGTATTGTTTTCCGGTGTGGGGTTGAAGTGGGAGCCGGTCAATTGCAGCGACGGACCCAACGTGGAATCAAACGCAAACTGGACCTTTTGGATTACCGGCTGCAAACGGTCGTACGCAACCGGATCTTCCAGCTCCAGGGTGTATTCGTAGGTTTGGCCCGGTTCGATTTCGATGTTGGTTTCCGTCCGGACCAGGCCTTGCGGAGTCACTCTCAGGGCGGTCAGGGTCGCCTGCGGATACGCTATCGGCAGATACATATCGCCGAACAGCCCCGGCACCGCGTGGTAGCCGATGCCGCTTTCCGGATCAACTTGTATCACATATTGCGAAGCAATAGCCACCCGGTTAGCCAGGGCGGCGGTGGTTGTTACGGCCATCCCCACGGCTCCCACCGGAGTGCCTGTAATAATATAGGTGTCTTCGAACGCCACGCTTGGGTAAGGCGGCGAGGTGGTCGAGGCGCTCAAGCCGTCGGGATGGACCACCATTTTGTCAATCAGTTCCCAACTATCGATGAGGGAACCGTCGCTGGCGAAGGTTTTACCGGGCCGGAAGAGCCATAACACATCGCCAGGCTGATAACCGGCAGGCGCAGGTATGGAAATCGCTAAACCGACTTCGGGGGCTTCTCCGGATAAATCGACCGAGAACGCGCCGGCAAAATCAAAGCCGGTAGGCAATTCCATCGTTATATCCGCTTCCGTCAGGGTGGCAATTTCGACCCGCGTGCCGTCCGGCAAGGCATCCGGCGGGATGGAAATCTGATACCCATCGGCATTGCCGACGATACCGCCGTTATGATCCATCGCCGTTGGCCCTACCTGAGGGCTGACCACAGCCATGGGAACCACCGCACTTTGACCGCCGTAAATCACGGTTACATCGATCGTTCCCGTCGCCACTCCGGTGAACAAACCGTCGGCGGTTATACTTCCGAAGGCAGGATTGCTCAGATAATAGGTGGTTCCGTCGGCTGCCGCGGAGCGATCCTGCGCGGGACCGGCGGCCTGATCTTCGCGTACGACAAATTGACGTGTGCCGCCAACCGTCAACGTATAACTGCTCGGATAAAATTCAACCCGCGGTACTATGCCCGGATCGCCAACTGTAACCGGAGTCGCTGCGGTTATACCCTCGGCGGTTACCAGTATGGTGGCAATGCCTTCGGAAACAGGCCAAAGCATGCCGTTTTCCGTGACCAGACAGACATCGGGATTGGTCGAAACGTAATGGGTCAAACTCGCCGGCAGCTCGATTCTCTGCTGGTCGGAGAATTCGCCCAGTACGGCCAGGCTCCGCGGCTGATTCCTATCCAGCAGAAGGTCTCGTTGGGCCAACTGAATGCCAACCAGCGCCGATGCAGTGATATCCATGGTAACATGTGCCGTTTCGGAGAGGAAGGCGCCATCGTGAGCCTGGAAATCAAAACCGGCAGTCCCGGCAAAGCCGGCATCAGGTGCAAACAGGATAGTATGGCTCTCGCCGGTTTGAATGATTGTGCCGTGCTGCAAATTTGAAAACAGATACCCCAGCGCCCCGCTGTGAGTATCTACGGTCAAGCTGCTTACGTCGATAGTTATCGGTATGCCGCGGCAGGTTTCAAAGGCGGCAGCGGTAACTTCGGGTTTTTGATCGGCCACAAAAGCGAAATTCAGGTTAAGAAACTGACGATCCACCGAGTCGATATCCCCGTCGCGATTGATATCCGAACTCGCTTCGTATCCGGCGGTGCCGAACAGGTTTTCATCGACACCGTCAATACGGCCATTTTGATCGATATCCCCGGGCAGGAAGATATCCAGTTGATAATCGCCCCAGGCAGCGTCATCAACCCCTGCGATCCCGACCGCATAGGCGCCGGCCGAATCAATCCGGTAAAACGCCAGGCTACGGTCGGTGGACATCGAGGAATATATTGGTGTAAGGCTGCCCAGCGCGGCGGCCGCAGGTGTGAAACCGCCGCTGCCGGTAATTTCCAGGCCTAAAATCAGACTGGACGTCAGGGACGTGGCTAGTTCCGCCTCGGTGACAAGCATGCCATAGCGGTCCGTTTGACCGGGGGCAATGGTGCCCGAGGCCGCACTGCCGGCAAACTGACTCAGGGCGCCCAGCACCTCATCAATCGGATCGGCCGAAAGCAACCGGCCCTGGGCATCGTAGTGGATGGCCCGGCTGGCGGCGCCGGACGTGATCACTGTAGTGAGAAAGTGTTCCAGAACCTCATCGTAGGAGTACCAGGTGGTATCACCGGTGTTCAAGTTTATAACGGATTGCAGGTTCCCGTCATCATCATAGGTAAATAATACCTGGTATCCGTCGGGAGCCGTTATGTTCTGAAGCTGCCCGGATGGATTCCACTGGAAACCTACCCGGTCGCCGTTGGCGGCGACGAATCCGCTGTCGCTTACTTTTACCACCTGCCCGTCGGGGCCGATAACCTGTTTAAGATTTTGTGCGTGATCGTAGCTATACTGATACCCGGCGGGACCGGTGAGGGTATAAGCAAAACCGTCGAACCAGCCGGCGGCGGGGTTATAAGCCAGCCCGGTGCCTTTTTGATAGAATCGGTCCTGCACCAGGTCAAGTATGGCATCGGCAGTGGTAAGGGTATATTCAACGCCCGGATCAGCCGTCCATGCCGGTCGATAAAATACCTGCGAGCCGATTTCAACGCTCATCGGATCAAAGGTATAGCCAACCCGTTGACCGTCGGGAAGATTAATATAAAGTCTGGTTTGTCCGGTAAATGGATTGTACACACCGGTATGTTCCCAGCCGGTCAGCGGAACATTGGTGGTTATACCGGCATCGAAACCCGCTATATTCCAACCGAAGCCAACGGCTCCCGATTGTGCGGAATTCAGGGTGGAGTAAATTCGAGTTATTTCAATCGGTACCCCGTCCAGAGAAGCGGTCAAATCAGTCGCAGTTACTTGCATACTGCCCGGTTTGGCCGCCGTGTTGATCTCCACCGTTTGGCGGATGGTCGTGGAACGACCGCCGATGTCGGCTGCCGTTAGTCGAACTTGATACGCGCCGTTGGCGAGGCTATCGGGATCCAGAGCCGCCAAATCGGTATGGACTACCTGTTCGTTGCCTTCCGCGAGCAGTTTAAAGTCGTCGCTGCCCAGCGGCGCAAGTTCCAGCCGGTACCAGTCGAGATTGCTGTCGGTAATATCAGCGGTTATTTCGGTCAGGTTTGTCAGGATGGCCCCCTCGGCCGGACTCGATATAACTACCACCGGTGCCTGGGTGTCGGCCGGATTGCGCACCTTCAGGTCAGCATGACCATAGCCGGTTATACCGTCAATATCCGTCGCCGCGGCCTGAATATCCACATGGCCGGTGGTGGTCGGCGTATAATACGCGCGATGGAAGGAATCCAGGGTCACCGGCTGTTGATCGATCAAAAGGATTATGGAATCCATATCGGCAATGCCCGATGCCCCCACATGCACCAGCACCGATTGACCCACGCTCACCGGAAAACTGGGTGTTACCTCAATTCTCACATCGGGCGGAATGGGGGTCGGCGATACCACCAGATGCAGATTCTGCCGTGTGAGCAGCTTCCCGTCGCTGACCGTAATTGCTATAGTATGCTCGCCAGCCTGGGCGGCGGTCGGCGTCCAGGTAAGAACCCCGCTGTTGGGATGCAGCTCGGCGCCTGCCGGAAGCCGCCTGGCGGAAAAATGCAGAATGCTTTCTGCATCAGGATCGTCGGCCTCAATGGTTGTGATATAGGTTTGGCCTATCGGTACGACATGCCCGCTCAGAGGCGCAAGCACCGGCGCCTGATTGACATTCAGAACTTCGATAAAGGCATCGAACGTATCGGTTAAACCGCCGGCATCGCGGGCCGCGAACCGGATTGAATGTACGCCCGCCTGATCATACCCCGGCCGCCACACGAAGGTTTGTGTATCGGCGTCAAACGCGGCGCCGGCAGGAATGGTACCGGCAAGATAATAGGTTACTGCATCGCCGTCCGGATCGCCCGCGGCGACCTGAATCTGGAGCATAGTACCTTCGTGCGCCGTCAGTTCGGGCACGGGGATAAATACCGGTGAGCGGTTGGTGTTATGTACAGTAATCGACACATCTTCGCTGCTGAGGCGATTGCCGTCGGAGACAACGAAGGCGATGTTATGATACCCCGCCTGATGATAGCCGACCTTCCAGACAAACTCGCCGGTTTGTTCATTCAACACGGCTCCCCCGGGCAGTTGATCGGCAAAAAAGGATAATACATCGTGGTCGGGATCGTTACCGGCCACCTGGAACGTCAGCGTATCGCCTTCGTATATTTCTTTGGGTCCTACCGGAATCAAAATTGGCGCGGCGTTGCCCGGCCGCACATCGATGGCAACAACGATCGAATCCGTCAGGATATGGCTGGAATCGCCGTTGCCGCTGTCATGGACCTGCAGCGTTATCTGATGCGCACCGGCGTCCGCAGCGGTCGGGGTCCAGCGAAATTCCGCCTGTCCGTATATGCTCGTTGGCGTAAAGGAGGCGCTGCCCGGCAGGTCGAACGCCGAAAATACCAAGGGATCTTCGTCCAGGTCGGTTACCTGCACGGTGAATACCAATTCGTTGTCAAACACCGCCACTTTATGGTTGACCGGTGTTATAACCGGCGGTGCATTCAGCGCTGCCGCCGACAATATAAATTGCCGCTGAGCGGTCAGGGCCGCTTGCGGATTGCCGTTGCCGGTATCGGTTGCGAAAACGGTTACGGTGTAATTGCCCCGGTCAGTCAACGCAGGATGAGCGGTTATCGTAGCGGTATTGTCGCCATGGTCAGTCAGGACCGCAAACGACGGCAGGCCCTCGGCGCTCCAGGTCAGCGTATCGATATCGGCGTCCGAAGCCGCAATATCAAAGACCAGCGTCTGGCCGGCATGCACCGATTGATTGGCAATTTCTTCTATCTGCGGTGCTGCGTTGGCGTCACGAACCTCTATCACCAGCTCCGTCTGATCGGTGGTGGCTGCTCCTGTTCCGTCGCCGTCATCGGTCGCGCTGAAAACAATGCGGTAGGTGCCGGCCTGATCATAGTCCGGAGCCCACTGGAAAATCATGGTTTCCGGATCGAATTTTGCACCTTCCGGCAGCGCGGTATGATTCCAGGTCAATACGGCTCCTGGTCCGACACTGTCCATCGTTCCGTCCGGCAGCAATATCGATGCCCCATAGGGATTATCGGGATCGTTCGCCATGACATAAACGGCCAGGTTCTGACCTTCGTAGATGACCCATTCATCGACCGGTTCAAATTCCAACTGGCCGTTGCTATTGGACACATCGATCGACAAGGTCTGCCGCGTGACGCCGGAAGCATCGCTGGCGGTCAATTCTATATCGTATTTGCCATGTTGATGATAACCCGGCGTCCAGGTGAATACCCCTGTGTCGGGATGCAGCAAGGCGCCAACCGGCAGATTTGGCGAACCGAATGCAATGGGATCGCCGTCCCTATCATACGCGGACAATACCAACTGCAGCGTATCGCCTTCATTGATATTCCGAGGCACCGGTGCGGCAAACTGCGGCGGCTGGTTGACGTTGTACACCAGGATTTCGAACGGTTCAGACGTCTCGGCGAATCCGTCACCGGCATACACGGTAATGTCCCGATAACGACCGGCGGAAGAGCCGTCCGGTTTCCAGCGAATGACCTGCTCGACAGGGTCAAATATCGCCCCGCCGGGCAGATTATCCACCCAGTAATATAGCGCATCCTGGTCGGCGTCCACGGCTCCCACCGGAATGGTCAGCCACTGGTTTTCCGATACCACCTGGTCTTCTATCGGCAGCAGCACTGGCGGATGGTTCACTCCGTCAACTGTAATCGACCACTTTTGATCGGAAAAATGGCCCCCTTCGTCATACACCCTGATCGTAAATAGGGTTTCGGCAAGATCCGGTTTTAGCGGATTCCAAATCAGTTGTCCGGTTTGTGAATCCACAGCGGCACCGGCCGGCCCGTCCAACAGAACGTATATCAGAGAACCGTTTTCGGGATCCGTCGCCTGAACCTGATAGTCATATTCCTGGCCGACCGAAGCGATGGCCGGCGGCACGGAAGAAATCAAAGGGCGCTGATTGGGAGCTGTGCCGCACACCACTCGCGCCGTAAAGTCGAGCACCTCGGCATTGGGGTTGGCGATCGAAACGGTTATTGCCGAAGTACTTTCTCCCGGCAGCAGGACATCGCTCACGCTCGAGGTCAAATTGATGTATGGATAACCTTCGCTGGTTACTCCGTCGGCGTTTAACAATACAGCGTCTGTGCCGGTAATATGTTCGAATACCAATCGAATCGGCGCCAGTAAATTGCTTGCCAGGGGATTGGTCACTACCGCATCGAAGGATACTGTCAGCGGGTCATGATCCAGACGGGTGTTGGAGTATTGCGGCTTGATTTCTTCGGACAAATCCGTCAGCACGGAAAATTCGACGGTAGAGGACGATTCCAGATTGATTCCGATTTCATTTTGCAATGCCGCGGAAATGACCAACTGATAGGTGTCAGCCGGCAACGATTCAAACCATAAGCTGACGGTCCGGGTATCGATATGGTAGGTCAATGCTCCGATATGGATCGGCTGCTGACTCGCCGTGTCAAAAAGCATATAATTCGCCGGATTGGTTACGGAATGGGGATCGTCAATGGAATCATGTTT
>JAKJEP010000175.1:0-6815 GCA_022705365.1 Planctomycetota bacterium
CCGCCGGCACCGGCTCGGAGGTCTCCAAGGGCACCGTCCTGGATAATCCCGAAAAACACATGAAGGCCGCCCTGCTCAGCAGCTATGTCTATCCCAAAGTCGCCCTCATCGACCCGGAACTGACCTACTCCATGCCCCCCAACGTCACCGCTATGACCGGCTTTGACGCCCTCACCCACGGCATGGAAGGCTTCCTGAACGTGGTCCGCAGCAATCCCTGTGCCGATATGTTCTGCCTGGAAACCGTCCGGCTGGTAACGGAAAATCTGCCCCGCGTCCTCGCCGACGGCCGGGATTATAACGCCCGCGCCAAGATGTCCTGGGCCGCCGCCCTGGGCGGTATCAGCATCGCCATCTCCAATACCACCGTCGCCCATGCGATGGGTCTGCCGCTCGGTTCCCGCCTGCACACCCCGCATGGCCTGGGCCTGTCCCGCCTACTGCCGGTCGTGCTGGCCAATTCCTGGCAGGTCCAGCCCCAGCGCTGCGCCGTTCTGGCCGATATGGTGGGAGCTGCCCAGCCCCAAATGACCGGCGAGGAAAAATCCCGGGCCTTAGTCCACTGGCTAAACGCCTTCATCCAAAATATCGGCATGTCCAAACTCTGGCAGAGCACCCCGGTGGACGACGCCATGCTTGACCTGCTGACCGAAGATGTCTTCGCCTATATGGGCCGGCCCATCCAGCAGCATCGCCCCGTCTTCGACAAACAGCAAGTCCGAAATATGTACGCCCAGGCCTTGCGTTCCTGACCATAGCTATTTACATAGGAGAATATCCAATGAAACTTACCCTCGAACAAGTAAAACACATGATGGACGTGGCCCAGTTAAGCCCGATTGCCACCGCCGCCGAGGTGGAGGAACTGGCCCAAACCGTTAAAAAAGAAGACTTCCGCTTCATCTGCATCCACTCCCTGCATACCAAAAGGGCCGCGGACATCCTCAAAGGCTCAAAAGCCAAAGTCGTTTCCTGTATCGGCTTTCCCCAGGGCGTGATCAAAACCGCCCTCAAGGTAATGGAAGCCCAGCAGTGCGTCACCGACGGTGCCGGTGAGATCGACATGGTATTAGCCCTGGGAGCACTCAAGGCCGGCGACTATAAATACGCCGAAGAAGACATCCGCGCCGTCGTCAAGGCCGCCGGATCCCTGCCGGTCAAGGTAATCATTGAAACGCCCTGGCTGACCGACAAGGAAAAGGTCAAGGCCTCCCAGATCATCCAGAACGCCGGTGCCGCCTTCGTCAAAACCTGCACCGGCTGCAGCCCCGACCCCGTCGCCCTCTACGAAGACATCCGGCTCATCCGCCAGACCATCGGCCCCCAAATGGGACTGAAGGCCTCCGGTCGGGTCGGTAACTACTTCCGTCTGAAAAGCATGGTCGAAGCCGGCGCCACCCGCGTCGGTTTGATTTTACCCCAGGCCCGCGAAATCATCCGCGGCTGGGAAGAAGAAAATAAATAAAATGACGCCTGATTATCCGAATCTATCCATCGAAGAAATGGAACAGATCGTCCGCCGTTTCAACCAGCGGGTCGGCCAGGCCTCTGCCGCCCAAGGTCCCACCAAAGCCTGGGTGAAAAAAGCCCTGCATCGCCGGGGCGCGGACCGCTGCCCCACCCGCTGCAACCGCCCCTCGCTGGATTTGATAATCCGTTACGGCGACGCCCTGGCTGACCTCTACTGCCAGTACCCCGATGATGTCATCGGCATTCACCCCTACGACTGTTTCATAGGCCCCCAGCCGAAAGACCGCCCGGTAAACACCGTCCACGCCCTGATGCGCGATGCCCAGTGGACCGACGAATGGGGCACTACCTGGGGACATGCCTATGGGGGCGTGGGCGCCACCCACCTGGCCCACCCGATCCAGGACTGGTCCCAACTGGATGAATATATCCAAAACCGCATACCCAATCCGCGTCTGCCCGGCCGCCTGGACGGCGCTCTGCCCATCCTGCAGGGATACGGCAAAGACAAGTATTGCGTCGGTATGATGGTGCTGGCCATCCTGGAACGGATGAACTGCCTGCGCGGGACGGAAAATGTCCTCATGGATTTCTACACCAACGAAAAAGAGGTGCAGCGGCTCATCGAAGCCCTTACCGAACATCTGCTCGAAATCATCCGTTATTGGGCCGAAATCGGCGCCGATGCGGTCTATCTCGGCGATGACTGGGGCAGCCAGAATTCCCTGATGGTCTCCCTGCCCATGTGGCGAAAATTCTTCAAAAAACCGTATCAAACACTCTTCGACGAGGTCCATCGCATGGGCATGGACGTCCTCTTTCATAGCTGCGGCAATGTAATCGAGATTATCCCCGATCTGATTGAATTGGGCGCCGATATCCTGGACCCCATTCAGCCCGGCCCCCTGGACCCCCGCGAAATCGGCAAACGCTTCGGCGGCCAAATCGCCTTTAGCGGCGGCATCGACTTGCAGCACCTGCTGCCCCAGGGCACTCCCCAGCAGGTCAAGGACCAGGTCCGCCGTACCATCGATTGCCTCGGCGCCCCCTACGGCCATGCTTATATCGTAGCCGCTGCCAACGCCATCACCCCTGATGTGCCGCTGGAAAATTTGCAGGCTCTGTGTGAAGCCAGCCATGGAAAATAACCCTTTGTGGAAAATACCAAAATGCCTAAATCCGAGTTTAACCTTTTAACCGCCCCCTGGACCATGAAACTGCCCGTCCCTGTGGAATTCGGCGCCGGCTGCGTAGCCAAAATGGCCAGTTATGCCTCTGGTTATAAAAAGGCCTTGATCGTCAGCCAGTTGGTCGCCACCCCAGCCGAATCCGTCATCCATCAGATCGCGGACGTCCTGAAATCCGCCGGCGTCGCCAGCACCATCTTTCACGAATTCTCCCCCGAATCCAACTATGACGAAATCGAAAAAGGTGCCGCTCTGGCCAAAAAATTCGGCGCGGACCTCATCGTCGGTTTCGGCGGCGGCAGCTCGATGGACGCCGCCAAGCTGATCGCTCTGGCCGCCAGCCACCCCGAACCTCTGCTGGCCTACCGCGTCGGCGGCACCCACAACATCACCCCGGCCGCCCTGCCGATCCTGGTCGTAACCTCCACCTCCGGCACCGGCAGCCACATCGGCCGCGTCGCCGTCGTCTCCGAACGGGAAAAAAGCCTCAAACGATTCATGGCCTCCGATTACCTCTACCCCAAGGCCGCCTTCTGCGACCCGGAAATCCTCCGCCTCATGCCTCCCGCCCTGACCGCCGCCTCCGGCTTCGACGCCTTTGCCCAGGCCCTCGAAGGCTACCTCTCGAACGCCGAAAATCCGATGGGCAATTTCTGTGCCCAGGAAGCCATGCGGATCATAGCCGGGGTTTTGCCCCAGGTCTATCGGGACGGCGGCAATCTGGAACTGCGGGCCGCCATGGCCTGGGCCGACACCCTGCAAGGGGTATCTCTCGCCTCCAATGCCGTCCTCACCGCCCATGCCATCGGCATGGTCCTGGGCGGCCGCTACCATATTCCCCACGGCCAGGCGGTAGCTGCCGTCACCGTGGCCGCCCTGCGGCATTCCCGCCAGGGGGCGACCGAAAAACTGGCCCATATCGCCCGCCTCATGGGCTGCCGGGATCAAATGTCCGATGACCAACTGGCCGACTGGGCCATCGATGCCATTGAAAACCTCATTCAAACCATCCATCTGAAAAAAAGTTTGACAGAATATGGTGTACCCGAAGAAGATTATGAAACCATTGCCCGGGAAGTCCGGGCGAATTTCGCCATGCGGCTGGACGCCGACCCCGTGCCCAAACAGGTAGCGGATCTGGTCTGGATTTTGCAGGAATCAGCCAAATAAAGTTTTTGCCAATTTACAGGAGAATCAGAAGTGACACAGAAAGTTATTAGTTACCAGGAAATCAAATCAGCAGGCAGTTGTCAGTGGGATGGCCTCTCGCTGGGTGAAGTAATGCTGCGGTTCGACCCGTTCGACCTGCCCACCCCCAAAGCCTTGACAATGCGCATCTTCCAGGGCGGCGGCGAAACCAACGTCGCCTGCGGCCTGGCCCACACCTTCGGCCTGCGTGCCGGCGTCCTGACCGCCCTGGTCGATGATGAGATCGGCAAGAACATCCGCAACCAGCTCCGCGCCGCGGGCGTCCACACCGGCAAAATTATCTGGTTCAACACCAAAAACGACGGTTCCCGCTTCTCCACCGACCAGAAGGGCACGCTGATGAACGGCATCAACTTCACCTACAACGGCAAAGGCGTGATCCCCTCCAATACCTGCTATTACCGCGCCCACACCCCGATCCGCGAGCTTCGCCCCGGCGACTACGACTGGAACCAGATTTTCGGCAAGGAAGGCGTTCGCGTCTTCAATACCGGCGGCATCTACACCCTCATCTCCCCCACCTCCGCCGAGCTGGCCCTGGAAGCCGTGCAGGCGGCCAACCGGCATGGCACCTTCGTGGCCGCGGACCTGAATTACCGCTCCAAGGTCCAGCCGGACAAAAACATCGCCCGCCAGATCAACCAGTCCATCGCCCCCTACCTGGGTTTTCTCGTCGGCAACGACTCCGACATCCACGACGCCCTCGGCTACGAAACCAAAGTCGCCAAAAAAGCCGGCTTCGAGGAATGGCTGGATGCCTACAAGGGCACGGTCCGGGCAGTCGCCAAAGATTTCCCCAACCTCAGTCTCATCGGCACCCAGTGGCGCGGCGCCACCAACGCCGATTTAATCAGTTGGGCCGCCGTCCTCTACGACGTGGCCGCCGACACCTTCTACCAGGCCCCCATCCGGAAAGACATCCCCATCGCCGACCGTACCGGCGGCGGTGATTCCTTCACCTCCGGCGTCCTGGCCGCCCTGCTGAAAGGCCACAATCTGGAGACCGCCGTCCAGTGGGGAGCCGCCCACGGTATCCTGGTACAGGAAACCCCCGGCGACACTACCATGATCGAAGAAAACATCCTCCTGGCCGAGGTCAAACGCGCCCAGGCCGGCGGCGGCGTCAAAGCCGTCCGATAGCAGCAGCCGCAGTCCGGCAAAACGCTGCTCGGACTCTTTTTATTGACGGAAACGCCAAAAGTCAATATAAACTTCCCAAAACGGCTCTGGCTTCCCAATAACAAGGGTTCGAAGAGCTTTTGACGCTGGCGTCTATTCCGGCTGCTGCCGGAACTCACAGACCTCGCCATCCGGCCCGCGAAAGTATACCACCCATACGTTCGGGCGGAATTCCACCGGTTCGCCGAGGAACTCGACCTTGCGTTTTTTCAGCTCCTCCAGATGCCGGTGAAAATCCTGAATCTCAAAACCCAGGTGAATCAGCCCCTTGTCGCATTGCTGCATGTTCGCCGCCAGATTGCGGCCCGCCGGCTGGGAATACTGGAACAATTCGAGAATCGTCCCGCCCAGCTTCAAATGCACGATCCGGCACTTGGCCCCCGGAATCCCCACCACCCGTGCAATCCGGTCATCGGCGATATCCAGATCCATCAGCACCGTCATACCTATATAATCCCGGTAAAACGCCAGCGACCGCTCCATATCCGTCACCCCCAGACCCACATGCCCCAGTCTTTGAATCATCCAGTCGTTCTCCTTGGCAAAATTGTTTTTATCTTTTCCGGTTCACCAGGTCCAGCGCCAGATTTTGAATGGCCTGGCTGTTAGGCACCGCCACCGCCTCCAGCCGCCGGGAGACCGGATTGGGAATATCCAGCCCGCCGAGCGTCTCGATGGGCGCGTCCAAATAGTCGAAGAATCGTTTCTGCACCTCGCAGGCAATCCGCGGCCCCAGAGTCATGCTCGCCGGGGCCTGCTCGATGATGGCCATCACATTGGTCTTTTTCAGGGATTCGCCGATAGTCTCATAGTCAAGCTCAAATAGGCTCAGGGTCCGCAGGTCGATCACTTCCGCCGAGATTCCCTGAGCAGCCAAAGCCGCCGCTGCCTCCTGAACCAGGCTCACGCTGATCCCATAACATAACAGGGTGATGTCCTTGCCTGCCTGCACCACCCGGGCCTTGCCCAGCGGAATCAGGTAATCCAGATTGTCCTTGAGAATCTCAAATTTGCGGGGATAGAGGGCATGGTGCTCGATGACCACCACCGGGTCCTTGCACCGCATCGCGGCATTGAACAGCCCGACATAGTCAAACGCATTCGACGGCGAAACAATATGCCAGCCGCTGAACAGAGCGAAAATCCCCACCGGGTCCATCGAATGCTGTCCCCCGTACCCGCAGCCGATAGCGATCCGCGTCCGCACCACCACCGGCATATCGGTGGAATTGCCGTACATGTGCCGCAGCTTGCCGATCTGGTTGAACAACTGGTCCGCCGCCACCAGGGCAAAGTCAGGGAACATAATCTCGATGACGGGCTTCAGCCCGCACATGGCCGCCCCGCCCCCCAGCCCGCTGAACCCGCATTCGGAAATCGGCGTATTCAATACCCGGCTGGGGAACTTCTGCGGCAGCCCTTTGGTCGCCCCATACGGCCCGCCGCCGAAATTGGCCACCTCCTCCCCCAGCACAAACACATCCGCATCCTGCTCCAGATGCCGACCGGTAACGGCGGCAATCGCTTCCGAATAACTCAGGGTCGTAAACTCCGAAAAATCCTCCTTCTCGTGATACACCGCATTCTTAAATTCGCTGCCATCGCTGCGAATCCCTATCTGAATGGTTTTCGGGTCCGGCCAGAGTTCCTCCCGCGTCACCAGCTTGCCATCCACCGGCCGGGCACAGGCCTCCCGCGCCGTCAGCACCGCTTTATGCGCCATCGCCAGCAGCATCTGATTCTGCTCTTCCGTCAGGATCTTTTTCGCCA
>JAKJEP010000175.1:6864-7130 GCA_022705365.1 Planctomycetota bacterium
CCCCGGCATGGTGCAGATACCGGTAGCACTTGGCCTCGATCAGCGTCGCCCCGCCGCCCTGCCTGGCCCGTTCCGCCGCCTCCGCCACCGCCTGCCGCACCGCCGCCGGATCCATCCCATCGACAATCACTCCTTCGATCCCATACGCCACCGACTTGACGGCAATATCTTCGGTCGCCGTGGATTTCTGGGCGGCGGTCGCCACTGCATATAAATTATTCTCGACAAAATAAATCACCGGCAGCTTCCAGATCCCCGCCAGATTC
>JAKJEP010000176.1 GCA_022705365.1 Planctomycetota bacterium
CTTAGCTCTTTCCACCTTCGATCCGTCATACACCGTATCCTCACCAGGGGGATACGATGTTCCTTGGCCATCCCAAACAAAAAATTCCAAAAACTTGGTCCTGTATTTTTTCATTTTATTTAAAAAAATCATAGTTCCGTTTGTAACGTTTGGGCAATATAGGGCAAATAGATAGTATATATAAACGACTTTACTACACTACCGGTTGTGTGGCTTCTTCCAAACAATGGCTTTTTTGTGATCTGGCTGCGACTGACAAGATTTCGTGGATCAGTTCATAAAACTAGCTCTTACCGTTACATAGGAAACCTATCGGGTCCTATTTATATTTTTTCGCCTTATTTTTTGGTTTTTATCCGGATGTCTCTCCGTCTATTTTCTACATCATATCTATCCGTCCCAAATTGACAAAATCCCCCGTAATACAGCTCAACTAGCATTCCTTCCCACCCGATATTCCGTACAGGTCATTCCATTAAGTTTATTCGCGCCTAAAATAAATATATGGACTCACTTAGATTATTATAATAATACAAGGTGCAATAGTAATGGAAATAATCACTCATAAAATAGCGATTTATCTGCCTGAGATCATACTTTTCACAGCTATACCCGCTCTCGTTGCCCAGGCACAAAACTGCCCAGGAGAAGGTGACTGCTGCCTGGAACATGGCACACCGGGTTGCCAGGATGAATCATGCTGTGATGCTGTATGCGCCATATCTCCCTATTGCTGCAATGCGGAATGGGATGATTTTTGTGCTGAAGTAGCCTGGGAACTTTGCGAAAATCTCCCATGCCTCCAGAATGCCTGCCCGGGAGATGTAAATTGCTGCGAACCGAATGATAGCCCCAGTTGTGAAAACGAATCCTGCTGCTCCCTGGTTTGCCAGCAGGACCCCTACTGCTGCATCGTCGAGTGGGACCAAAATTGTGTGAATAACGCACAAATCCTGTGCGAGAATCTCTGTCCCACCTGCGGCGATTACTGTTATTTCTGGGCCGATTTCGACCAATCCTGCTCCATCGATTTATCGGACCTTTCGAACCTTCTCCAAAACTGGCTCCGTTGTGATTGCAGTCCCGGCAACAATTGGTGCGACAGCCTCGATTCCGACCAGAGCGGCTGTATCGATATCGTGGATTTCGCCGCCTTCGCCAGCCAGTGGCTTTTCTGTACCGACCCTCAAGATCAAAACTGTCAGAATGCCTGCCTCCCTGAATAACAGAAGCAAATGCTTTCGCCGGACAAATTTTCTGTTATACTGGCCGGTGTTTCGGTTCGTTTCATGTTTATAGGAAGCTGCCAGAATGCCTGATCCGCAAAACCATGATACAACATTACTATCCCAGGTGGAAATCACCAGCCAATTACCCCAATGGGATGAGTTTCTTACCGAACATCCGGGCCATACCATTTATCATCATCCTGCCTGGGGCCAAATCATGCACCAGGCCTATGGCAACCAACCCTTCTATCTCACCGCTCGCTGCGGCGGCAAAATCACCGGCATTCTCCAACTGGTAGAGCAAAAAAGTGCTCTCTTCGGCCACCACCTCTGCAGTCTGCCTTACTTCGATGCCTCCGGTATCCTGGCCCACCAGGAGCAAGCCGCCAGTGCCATTCTCGAAAAATCACGCCAACTTCTCCAGCAGCAGAATGCCGACTGGATTGAACTGCGGCATCTGCAGCCGATGGGCCAGTCCATCCCCGTTCGTACCGACAAAATCACCATGCAGCTTCCCCTGCCCCCGGATGAAGAAACCCTGTGGCAGGATTTCTCGACCAAGGTTCGCAACAAAGTTCGCAAAGTGCAGCAGGCCAATCTCCAGGTGAAAGAAGGCGGCCTGGAACTGCTGGACGACTTTTACGATGTCTATTCCCTCAATATGCGCGACCTGGGAAGCCCGCCTCACAGCCGGCGGTTTTTCTATCTCATCCTGGAGGCTTTCCCCGCCCAAATCAAACTTTTTTCCGTTTATCTCGACGGCCAGGCCGTTGCCGCCAGCTTCACCTTGACCGACGCCAAGGCCTTCCGCGTCCCCTGGTCCGGTACCCACTGGCGCTTCAAAAACCTCAATACCAACATGCAGCTCTACTGGTCCATGCTCGCCTATGCCGCCCGCATCAAGGCTCCCTGCTTCGACTTCGGACGCAGCACCCTCGACTCCGGCACCCATATGTTCAAAAAACAATGGGGCGCCAAAGAAGTCCCGCTGTATTGGCAATTCCTACTGGCCGATGGCCAAACTCTGCCCAATCTGACCCCCGACAGCCAAAAATTTCGCCTCATAGTCGCCTGCTGGAAAAAACTGCCCATCTCCCTCGTTCGCTGCCTCGGCCCCCGTCTCATCCGCAAGCTCTCGTAACTGCTTGATTAAAAATAATACGCCAGCCGCACGCGGATAAAATCATCCTGCCGGATAGCGGCCAGCGGATCCTCGCTCGCTGTATCAAAGAATCCCCAGATTTCCAGCGACAGCTTCCAGTTCTCGCCAAACCGCCGGCTCGCCTCCAGGCTCATCGCGCTGGACGAATTTTGGGTATCTTTCATATACCCCAGCAAAAATTCCGTACTCGCCGCATCGTTAGGCGTCAGCCGCAGCCCCGCCATCGCATCGTTCTGAAACACCGTCGTAGCATCATCGCAACGGGTGTCATAGGCATATTCACCCACCAGCCCCACATCCAGCTTGCTCTGGCACACCCCGACAAAGGTATATTCAAAACCACCCACCCCGCCGAAAAAATCCTCCTCCTGTCCCGTGCGATACAGTCCCTCCAGCTTCCACAGCCATTGCCCCGTCACCAACTGCACATCCAGCCCCGTCTGACAGATTTGCTCATAATACGGGATCAAAACCGGCTTGCCGTGTTTATCCAGCTCCGGCAGCAGCGTCGGCTCCCGGCCCGTTCCGCGAAACTGGTATATCCCGAAATCTAAGTCCCCAATCGTATGGCTATACCGCGCCGCCAAATCCAGATGATGCTCTTCCGCCCCGCTCTCGTACCGGGCATGGTCCACATCCACCTCCGACTCCGTCCGCAACCGCCCCTTGCCGCCCGGAAACGTCCGTTCCCGAAACCACGGCAACACAAACACATCCACCACGCCCCACTCCCGCGGCAGCGACAACTGCACCATCGGCTGGCCCAGCTTTTGCTCTTCATCCAGATGTTCCACCAGATCCGTCTGATTGATAATATCCACCAGATGCACAAACTCGGCCACCCCCCAGAACACCTTGCTCACCCCTGCCCGCACCTCATACCCGTCGCCCAAATGCAGGTAATTCAGTTCCCGGATATCAAAATGCGTCCGTTCCGTATCCGCCGTGTCCGCCCGTGCAAACGGCGTAAAGGTAAAACTGGAGCCATTGTCCCATTCATGGTAATACTCCGGCTCCAGGGCCAGCGAACCGTTATTCTCCCGCTGCCCCTCATACAACGGATCCCGGAAGAAAAACCGGCCCTCCACCTCCACATACCCGGAAAATTTGTCCACGGCCGCCGGCGCCAGCGTCACCAGGCCGACAACTCCCAAAAATCCTGTCGCAATGATTCGTGTCTTCATTTGGCTCTTTTCAAACTGTTCTGATTGAAATCTTCATCCGTAAGTCCGGTTTGAAACGCATAATTGGTAATCAGCAATTCCGAGGTCTTCTCATTTTGATGATTGACCATCTTCAGCTTACCCGCCCGCCAGTGTTTGTCCAGATATTTTTCATACCCCTCCGCCATCAGCGTCTTCAGCAGCTTATCCTTGCGGTCGTAATAGTCGATCTTCCATTCCCGATACTCCTCCTTGTCGAGCCAGACCACCTGCCGCGTATAGCCGGAATATTTCTTGTTCACCGGATACCGCTCGACCACAAAACATTCCTTCTCCTGGTACACCTCATCCCGGATCCACTGATAGGTGTATTTTTCGATCTCCTGGCTGGTAAAATCCTCATACGCAAATTCGCTGCCCATAAACGAGCCGCTCTGATTTCTGGTGCTGATCCGCTTCACCCGTTTCAGCGCCGGCAGATACAGCCACTGGTCATCGTCCCCCTTCTTATGGGTGAACGACAGAAACGCGCTGCCCTGCACATCCTTGGGAGAATCGAAAATCAAAAGACTCTTGTCCCCGTCCTCCTTCCCTTCCAGCGTCTTGGTCCGCAACTCACGGATGCTTTCATCCCCCTTCTTGTTCCGCAGGATCATCCTCATCCCGCCGGTCGGCCTCCCGGAAAATCGCGGTCCCTTTTTCCTCGCCCGCCGTCATGGCCCTCGCCGCCGGCCAGCCCGCCGCCAGCAATCCCAGAATCCATACATACCGTTTCATCTGTTTATTTCTCCACATTCATCAGTAACGAAGGGGTAAGCAAAAAATCAAAAAACATCGCCAATATGATGGTTAAAGCCGATAACAATCCCATCTCCGAGCTGACTTTGTAACCCGACAGCGTCAGCACCAGAAATCCCGCCGCCAGCGACAGGTTAATGATCCAGACCGCCGTCCCCACCGTATGGTACGAATACCGCACCGCCTCCGCCGCCGTCTTCCCTTCCTCCCGCCGGGCATGCAGATACTTGCTCACAAAATGCACCGTATCATCCACCACAATCCCCAGGGTCATCGCCGCGACCACCGACAGCCCCAATCCCACCTGGCCCGCCAGATACCCCCAGGCCCCAAACGCCACAAACGCCGGCAGCACGTTCGGCAGCATGCTGACTAGCCCCAGCTTCAAACTCCGCAGCGCAAATATCAGCACCAGCGAAATCGACACCCCTCCGCCCAGCGTGGAATACAGCATACTTTTGATATTCCGCTCCGAAATATGCGCCCACACCATCGACAAGCCCGAACCATACGAATACATGCTCGCCGGGGCGCTGGCCGCCAGCCACTGCCGGGCCTTCTCATCCATTTGCCGCAATTCCCGCGAAGTGGCATCCCGCATGGTGACAATCATCCGCGTTGCTGACTCATCCACATTAATCTGATGATTCAGGTCCAGACCCGCCGGCAGCGACATCCGGTACAGCAGCATATACTGCGCCGCCAGCTCCCGCTGCTCGGGTATCCGGTAATACGACTCGTCGTTCCCGTTCATATTCTGGTTCAGCCGCTTGATCACATTTGTGATCGTATTCACATGGATCACCTTATCCTGCTGGCGATACCAGTTGGCAAATTCCTCCAGTTTCGCCAGATACGCCGGATCATGGATGCCCCCCGGCGCCCCGGACCCCACCGAATACTCGATTATATCCCAGCCGGTCAGATTCGTCTCCACAAAATCAATCGCCCGCCGGATATCGTACTGCTTGCCGAAATATTTGGCAAACTGATCGTTCAGCTCGATCCGCAGCATCCCCAGTGACAATAACACACTACCCGCCAGTGTGCACCAGAATACTGTTTTTCGCCGCCGGATCACAAAATCCGCCAGCCGGTCCAGCGATCCCGCACCCTCCTCCTCCCTCACCTTCACCCGGATGGGCAAGACCGCCATCAGCGCCGGCAAAAACAAAACCGCATACAAAAACGCAGCAACCACACCGATCGCCACAATATTGCCCAGATCCCGGAACGGCGGCACATCCGAAAAATTCATCGTGATAAAACCAATCGCCGTCGTAATCGCCGTCAGAAATTCATCCCGCATATTGACCCGCAGCGACTCCGCCGCCGCCTCATGCCGGCTCATCCCGGCATCCATCGCATGGCGCATACTGGCCAGAATATGAATACTGTCCGCCACCCCCAGCGTCAGGATGATCGTCGGCGCCAGCGCCGAGGCCGTCGTGATCGATATCCGCAGCCACCCCGTCAATCCCATCGCCGTAATCATCGAAGCCAAAACCACCAGAAACGCCGCTATCGTCCCCAACACCGAACGCAGGGCAAAACCAATGACCCCCAGCAGAATCAGTCCCATCAGGGGAACCAGACGATACATATCATCCCGGCTGATCTCCCCAAACGCATTGTCGAACAGCACGCTCCCGCTGGCATACAATTGAATATCCGGATGCTTTTGCCGAAAATCCGCCGCCAGCGTCCGGGCAAATTCCGCCACCTCCGTCACCTCATCCTCGGACTTTCCCGGCAGCAGAACCGTAACGTTCACCTCTGTAACATGACCGGTAGGCGAGAGCGACAAATTCACCAGTTGCGGCTCCCCCAGCGCAATCTTTCGGATTCGCGCCAGATCCTCGTCCGAGAGATTCCCGGCATCCCGCACCAGATCTTCCACCGTCAAATCATCCTCCACCGCCTCGGTATGCTGATAATTCGTCAATGAATCCACCCGGCTGGAATACGGCACCTGCCAGGCCGCCTCCGTCAACTCCTCCACCGCCGCCAGCGTCTCCCGCGTAAAAACATCCCCCGACGCCGGCGACAGCGCAAAGGAAACATTGTCCGTCTTGCCGTAGGTGTTTTCCAGCGCATCCAGCGCCTGTAACTGCGGATTCTCCTTACTGAAAAATACCCGTAAATCCCGGTTGAAAGTCAGCAGCCGCAGCCCATATCCCGTCAAGAGCAAAACCATCACCGTTACCCCGATAATCCACCATCGCTGACGGACCACCCACTTGCCGAAATTTTCTTCCAACCGGTTCATCGCAGTCTCATTCCCCTTACCCGTTGGGTAAAATCCTCATTTCAATACTGATAACGCCTTTTCTTGTCTGGATCAACAAAATACTCGTTACCTTTTTATCGGCCATAATTATCCGGCACCCCAGCCGAATTTTCAAATTATTCTCCCAAAATTCCCCTGACAAAATACCGATAATTACTATTATAGAGTCGTTACGCTTTTTGTCCTGTTTTAAAGGTCATAAAATTTGCCTATGAATACCGAAACATTGGTTCTCTCCGCCTTCCGCACCGCCGCCCAGGAGGCCCCTTTCTATCAAACGATCCTCCAGCAGGCCGGCCTTGATCCCGCCCGCATCCATACTTTGGACGATTTCCGCAAACTCGTCCCCATCCTCGACAAAAAATCCACCTTCGGTTCCTTCCCCCTCGAGCAGCTCTGCCG
>JAKJEP010000177.1:0-4927 GCA_022705365.1 Planctomycetota bacterium
TCTGGGGCACCCACACCCACGTGCAGACCTCCGACGCCCAGATTCTCCCCGGCGGCACGGGCTACATCACCGACCTGGGGATGACCGGCCCGCATGAATCGGTCCTGGGCCGCAGCATTGATAAGGTTCTCAAAAGCCTCACCACCCAGATGCCCTATGCCTACAGCATCGCCACCGGGGACATCCGCCTCAACGGCATTCTCATCACCGTCGATTCCGTTACCGGCAAGGCCAGCCGCATCGAGCGGATCTGTGTCAAAGGCACCGCTTCCGCCTCCGCCGGCTATGACGAATCGGACGGCAAACCATCCGAAAACCATTCTTACTTGTATTAATAGGAAGCTGTTGTGTAGCCTTAGTGAACTTCTTCCGTGCGACTGATGAACAGCGGCACCGCACGTGCCCAATTGCTTGGTGCTCCAAATCTTCCCGGCAGTTCCTCACGTCCGGTGTCCCGGGTCTCGCCTCCGCGCACTTCGCGGAAATACGGTTCGGGATCCCATTCCTGGTGCCGCTGCGTCACGAAAGACACCGATATATCTCCATTCTCAACAACGTACGCCGGGGATTTCGGAAGTTTCTGGTCCTCCTCTTCCGAGTTCCAATAATGGAATCCGCCCAGCACCTCCGACCGGCCGCCTTGGTTCGTCACGAGAATGGGGCCGAATCCCTCCGTCTTGTAGCCGAGAATCCACAAAGTCCCTCCCTCGTTTACAATGCGCGGCCCGAAAGCAAGCTCTGGATTGAACCGAGGCTCAGGATTGAACTGACGAGCCCAGACCTGCTGTGAATGAAAGATCGTCTTACTGCTCTGATGACGGCTGCGATTCTGATAACAGTCGGAATAGCAGAAATCCTCGATGAACAGGCGACCGGCTCCCGGTTCGTTCCGATACGCGCCGCCGGCCGCCCAACTGAATACACCCTTGATCACCAAATCCTTCCGGGAAGCGTTTTCAATAACCGTACCTCCATCTGAGAAGTTCATCACGTTGAACCGCTCGAAAACCACACCCGGCACGCCGTCATCAGGTGTCTCAAAGCGGAAGATGGGCTTTGCCGCCGACGTCCCTTTGAAGGTATGGTTGGAGGCGGATAGGATCTCGGCCTCCATACCGATCAGGTGCCGCACCCGACCGCGGATTCGCAGCGTGTCAGCAATATGATAGCGCCCCGGCGGAAAGTAAACGGTCGAGGCTCCGGAATCCAGGGCGGCCTGGATTCGGGCCGTATCATCGATGCCGTCCGGCTGGCCGACGCTTTTCCAGTGGCTCAAATCGTTATCCCAGTAGGTGGGGGTCTCCACCACGGGAAGGTTCAGCGATAGGGCTGAAACGCCGAACTTACCGCGGATCAACTGGGATGCGTACTCACCGTTGGCAACGCTTGCTATGTTCTGCTCCCGGTCCCGAATGGCAGCGCCGTAACCGCCGGTCACAACATTTCGGATAAACAGATGTGCGGAATTATCCACGGCAACAGCGGCCGGATCACCGCCCAGGAGTTTACTATCCAACAAAACGACAAGTCCGGCGGGACCATCTTGGTTGCTGTCGGCTTGCCGGGAATTTACGGCCGGAACCTTGTTGTCGCTCTGCAGATCGCGAATGGCCAGGCAGTTGTCCGCATTTCGCAGACCGCACACCCGCTGATGGTTCAAGACAATGTGCTCCAGGGTGACACTTATCTGACTGTGAGCCGCGTCCATTCCGTAATCGAATCCTTCCACTCGGACGTTTTTCAGGAAGCATGGCCCGAGCCACGCGCGGCACATGGCCACGCCGGTACGGCCCACTCGCTCCGGATCGCTGGAACGAACGATCACATTCTCAATCGTGCCTTTGTTGTTGGCCAGATAATCAATCCCGATCGCGCCGGGATTGGCTGCTCCCACGTCCACGGTGAGATCGCAGATCGAGTTGCCGAACGCCTGATTGCCGCCGCCCTCCGCGTCGAGCGGATTCTGGTTGGCTGTCATTATGACCGGCCTGGGCCGATTCGGATCGGTAAAGGTGGCGTCTTTCAGACGCAGGACCGTAGTCTCGGCGTTTTCACCCTGAAGGGAGAGCCAACATTGCCAATGACCTTCGGCATCGCGCCAGGTGAGCGTATCGGAGACCAGATAGGTGCCTTGCGGGAAGAAAAGGATACGCAGTTTACCCACGTTTTCCTGGATGGCCTTTTGGATGGCGGCCGTATCGTCGGTCTGCCCGTCTCCCTGGGCGCCGTAACTTCGGACATTGAAAACCGCATCGGCAGGAAAAACCTTCGAGCCGGCAGAGTCCTCCGCCAGCAGATTCGGACTGCAGGAGATTATCGCCAGGACCGTTACCGCCAGCAGCAGGCAAAAATAGCCAATAACACGAAAATTTTGACCTCTTGACATCTAATCCGATATTTCCTATTCAAAATACAACTCGATCTATTTTCCAAAGAATAACCCTTCAAACCAGAATCTACAAATTCATTATACGGAGATTGATGTTACAAAACATCATAATTTGTGCTATTCCTGTTTTTTCAATCGATTCTCTGGGAAATACGGGTTTACAGTATTATTTCCTTTTTCAGCGGGTCGAACCGCGCGGTTTTGTCGGCCCGGTTGGCCAGCATGGCCATCTGGAGCACCGTCACCTACTAACTCCCTGTAATTGTCCGATCAACTACCAAACTTTCCATTTTTCACGGTAAACACGGGTGAGCATTTTTGCGGCTTCCTCGTCGCCAATAATCTGCTCGGCCTTCGGATCCCACTGGATCGTTCGGCCGGTCTGGGCCGCGGCATCGACCAGGTGACAGATCGTGTCACAGCGAATCGCCATTTCCACCGGACAGATGGTCTCCTGCCTTGATTTCACACAGTCAATGAAGTTTCGATTATGTTCCGGAGATATCAGTAGTGTCTCTTCATCCGGTCTAAACTCTTGTTTCCAAAGCTTCGGATTGCTTGCATCGAACGTGCCGCCCTGGTCAAAATTGCCGATCCAGCCCTCCGTGCCATGAAAGACCACACCGTCATCGTCCTGGAATGCCGGATAATATTTCGTTACCACATCCCTGGCGGTCTGGTAGTCCATTACACGAAGCGTTACCCCATTTTCATAGTTGCACAGGACATCCCAACGCTCCAGCGTCCGGAAAATACCTTCCTTCGGTACACTGCCGGTTCCCTCATAGCGTATCGGGCTGGTGTGATCGGAATGATTACCCCATTGTGCTATTCCGAGCGGGTGAATGCCGCAGCCTGCCAGAAAACCCAGAGACGTTTCGGGACAATGGTACCCGCCCCAAGACGTGGCCCTGTCCACGGTATAGGGAACCAGGGGAGCAGGCCCCTGCCATGCATCAAAATCCAGATCGTCAGGTATGGGAACCTCTACCGTCGATCCATAGGGTTTGACATGATAACTTTCCGCATTATATCTCACGTTGCGGCACCAGACGTCTATCTGTTTCAATTCACCGATGTATCCGTTCCGGACCAGTTCAACCATTTTTCGATATCTGGCCATGGAGCGATACTGCGTCCCAAATTGAAATACCCGTTTGTTGTCGTTCACTACCTTCCTCAGTATTCTGGTTTGCCCCAGGTCCAGGGACAACGGTTTTTGACAGTACACATCTTTGCCCGCCTTTGCCGCGGCGATAGACATCGGCGTATGCCAGTTATCATGGGCGGCAACGATTACGGCATCGACATCCGGACGGTCCAGTATTTCTCGAAAATCAGCGTGCGCTTTTACAATATCACTGCCGCCGTAGTGCTGGGTAAGGTCTGCGGCCTTGGCGAGGCGGCGGCTTTTGTAGGCGTCGCAGACAGCGATAACCCGAACGTCTTCCATTTGCTTGAGGTAATTTGTATGATAGTTAGAAATACCACCACAGCCGATCAGGCCCACATGTACCCGATTGCTTGGCGCCGTGGCTCCGAAAACCGTACTGGGAACGATATGGGGAAATACCAACGCCGCTCCTGCCGCAGAACCTGCCTTTTGGATAAACTGCCGCCGGTTCAATCCTTGCTTAATTTCGTTTTGCAGATTTTTCTTGGTCATAATGAATCTCCTTTTCGATTGGCATTTTCTTTCTTCTGCGATTGTGCCTGTAACCAGGCTTGATATGCCTTTTCAATTTCTTCCGCCTCCGGATGACCGTCCCAGACCGCTGCCCCATAATGCAACGTCAAGGTCTCCTCCCCGCGTAAAACCAGCGGCTCCTCATGCACCGCCAGCGTCGCCGACAGATACGCAAACGGCTTCTGCATCGTGAACCAGGTTGCCGGATGCCGCGCATTCTCCGGAAAGGCCAGCATGGTTATCGTAACCGGCTTTCCCTCCGCCTGCGAACTAAACGCACACCATCCGGAGCGTACCAGCCGCTCCTCTCCCCGGAATATGGTTCCTTCTTTGCCTTCCGCAGTGAAAAACTCTTTCGTTTCATCTCGGTCCATCGATTCCAGAAACCGCATCCCAAGCCCATTGTAGTGCGCCCCGCCGATCACGGCCTGGCTTTTGCCCGGCGGCAGGGTAAAGGTGCTGGTCCAGGTAATCAGCGTCGCCTTTACTTCCGGTGAAATTTCCACCGTCAGGGTACGCTGCTCGCACAGCAGCACCTCCTTCGCTGCCGGATTGACCCAGTCTATTTTCTCCGAAATGGCTGCGATTGGATCCTGGGCATCCCTGCCGATTTCGCATTTCCCGAATTCCAGATGCTGCTGCCGGCCCGATGCCGCCAGTTCCTCCCAGAAATTTATACCTTCCACCGAATAGGCCAGCATCAAGCCGTGATGATGCAGATGATCGTGCGGGGCATCCCGCAAAATATTAATCCCCGCCGGTGTGTAGAACTCCTGCACATACGGCTTGAACGGCGTGCCCTCATATTTGTAACGCAGCAGGAGCTGATCCTGGTTATATACCGAGAGATA
>JAKJEP010000177.1:4937-7026 GCA_022705365.1 Planctomycetota bacterium
GAACGAGCCGCAACAGATGGTCTTCAGCCGGCAGGTTTTGCGCCGCCAGCGAAGATAGACCTGCCAATACTCCCACAAACATCCCCAGCATTCGATACGTGGTTGATTTCGTCATTTTTTCACTTGGCCTGCTTTGCTACAGGCATTTCCTGAGATGTTTTATACTGCTTTCCGCTTGCTCCACCGTACCACATTCCACCGAAAATACAATATCCCGGCTGCTATTGCGGCAAATATTCATGACTTTCTGCCAGTCAATCACTCCTTCCCCGCAGGCACAGCCTACCGGGGTTCCGGTCACTTTCCCGCGTTCGTTTTTCGATTGGGCCAGCGCGATATCCTTGGCGTGCAGATGGACCAGGCGGCCCAGCACCCGCTCCAACCATTGATACGGGTCCTGGCCGCTGAGATAGCTGTTGCCGGTATCAAAATTGATGCCGATGGCGGGTGAATCCACCAGGTGGTAAATCCGGTCCAGGCCTTCCGGCGTCTTGCTGTACTGTTGATGCGGCTCCAACCCGATCCAGATGTCCCGCGCCTCCGCCAGAAGGGCCGCTTCCCGCAAAACATACCGCATCAAAACATGATCCTCGTCCGCCGTCGTCCAGGCCGGCTTAGGCCCCTCGTCGGTATTCACCCCCGGCGCCCCGCACTCCGCCGCAAAACGCACCGCCTGCTTGAGATACTCCCCGCTGATCTCCGGTTTGCACAGCGGGCAATGCGCTGACAAACCCGACAGCCGGATCCCCGCCTTTTCGCAGGCCCGCTTCACCCGGTATGGGTCGTCCAGCATCGAAACGCTATGGAAATACCCCGCCTCACTGAGCAGTTCCCGCCCCCAGTGCACCATCGGCTCCACAAACTCATACCCCAGCTCCGCCGCCTTCTCCACCCCCCATTCAAACGATTTGTCCCCGCTGCGGACAAACTCCATATTCACACCCAGATAAACCTTTGCCATTTTCTTTTTCCCTTTCTGCTCCTAAATACTGTAGTAATGCGGATTTAAGATAGCCGCCATCCTTGTTTGCCGCGGTTCTGCCGCTTTTTCCCTCATGGTAATATTCCCTGAACGTGCTGTCTTGCAATTTTTTACAGTGAAAAATATTGAACAAAAGATTTTGGTTTCCCGGTATTTTTCCCTTATCGGCCTTACCTATTTTCACTATGATGATTCCACAGGCAAAAATTATTCTAACCGGCGGAATACGCGATGTCCAAATTTACTCAAAGCTATAAAGAACATGGTAAAACCTACCATGCCGACCGCTGTCGGCCGCTGGTCCAGGCTGTGTCCCAGGGCAAACTCCGGCTGGAGGCCCTGGCCCGCGAAGGCTACCCCGGCCGCAGCCTGAAACCCGGCCAACTGCCCGGCGTTTTGTCCCTGGGCTTTTGGGATGCCGCCGGCTGCCAGGACTGGGGCCTGGATCTGCACCGCAATGAAGGCATCGAACTGACATTTCAGGAAACCGGCAGCAATTTCTTTTTTGTAAATCAGCGAAAGCACCTTCTCGAACCAGCCGACTTAACCATCACCCGCCCCTGGCAGCCGCACCGCGTAGGAGATCCCTTTATTCAGCCCGGCCGGCTGCATTTCATCATCCTGGACGTCAAGGTCCGGCTCCCGCACCAGCGCTGGCAATGGCCCCCCTGGATGATTCTCTCCCGCCCCGACCGGGAGCAGTTAACCCGGCTCCTGAGCCGCAATGAAAATCCCGTCTGGCATTCTTCCCCGGAAATCGCCGCCTGCTTTCAGAAAATCGGCTATCTCATCGCCGGCTCGCCATCCCCCATTGCGAATCTGTCCCTCCTGACCGTCCTGATCAACCAGCTTTTTATCCATGTCCTGCAGATGCTCCGCGAAAAAAATATTTCCCTCAACCACGCCCTGATCAGTTCCCAGCGGACGGTCAAGCTGTTTCTCGAAGAGCTGCGCCGCGACCTCCCTGCCCTGGCCCGGCCCTGGACCGCCGCCGCCATGGCCAAAAGCTGCGACCTGGGCGTCACCCATTTCACCCGCCTGTGCAAAAAAATCACCAACATGACCCCGCTGCAATATCTGAACTATTACCGCATCGACAAGGCCGCC
>JAKJEP010000178.1:0-2159 GCA_022705365.1 Planctomycetota bacterium
CTGTGCGGATTGCGGAGAAATATGGCCTGGATTGCATCGGCATCCAATATCAGCAGGGCTTGAAAGATTGTGTAGCGGCGTCTGATCTGGTGGAAGGGCTGCTGAACAATCCCCAGCGTCCGGAGGTAATCTGTGATGATCGCGATAGCAAGCAGTATGGCAAGGTGATTCGGCCCGGCGAGGCAATTCCCTGCTTTAATGAGGTAGATGAAGGCTGTGCTGTAGATCTGGTACTGTCCTCACGGGTATGGAAAGCCCTGGGGATGGATCCGTCGGCCAATCAGGAAGATGTGCGCTGGTCCCGGCCCTATACCGGCACGATTGAGACGACCGGCGGTGTGATGGAAGTAGAGAGTGAGGAAGTATGGGTGGAATTGCTCTCCGGTTCCAGCCCGGCCAGCCACTTTGTCGGCGGCTATGCCGGTGCCAGCAGCGAACGCCAGTCGGCGATGTATTTTCCCAAGGGCGGCGGCACGCTCAAGGGTGTCGGTAAATGCGGCGAGGTGGTTTGGAGCCGTAATTATATCGATGAAAAAGGCGATTTGTGTATGGACCTGGGGCGGGGCGGAATTTGCGGACTGCCGGAAGCGGAGACGCAGGACCGTCTGAAAAAGACCACCCCCCAGTGGCCGATCAAGCATTTGATTCGCTATGGGGTGAGCCGCAATCAGTTCATGGCCAAGCATAAATCGAATCATGAGACGATTTTGTATGCCGATGACGCCGAATCCGCCAATCAGGCGATGCTGGCCAAGGCGGCGATGGCGGATGAGCTGGGTATGAAGGTGTTTATCTGCGGAAGTTTCGATTTGAAAGATTCGCTGGAATACCGGGCGAAAGGGAAAAAGTAAAACCGATCTTTATAAAACTTTGTTTTTTCAGGAAAGAGAGGTATAGAATGGCCAAAGTAAAAATGCCGCATCCGGCGCATGACAAGCATTTGTGTTATCTGGTGAATGTCGGATTCAATAACCACAACGTCAGTGAATTCCGGTCGATGGTGAAAAACGGCAAGTTTATGTGTAAACTGTGCGGCCGGGTCGCCGCGGAAAGCAAAAATCTCTGCAAGCCCGTGAAGCTGTAATTTTTCGAATTCTCGGATAAGGTAAGGCATGGTTTTTCATAAAGGAGCTATGCCTTATTTTCACATCAGACAAAATGCCTTTTGATTTTATACCAGTTGGTTCGCAATTAAATATTGTGATATGGATCACATATTTATTGGTATCTGGACGTGTATATTTCTTTTCATTAGGAGGGATCATTAACGATTGGATAATTCGTTACCAGTTTCATTTAAAAGAATTATATAAAAGGACTGATAGATGGTATTGCAAAAAATTTCCGGCCGGGAGCGAGTAAAGAAAGCCATTCGGTGTGAGGAGGTGGACCGGGTGCCTTGGGTGCCGTTTGTAGGCAGCCATGCGGCGTATCTGCTGGGGATGGAGGCCCAGGAGTATTTCAAGTCTGCGGAAAATATTGTCAAGGGGGTGCAGGTGGCGATTGGACGGTACCGGCCGGACGGGATTCCGGTGGTGTTTGACTTGCAGATCGAGGCGGAGGTACTGGGCTGCCAGTTGGTGTGGGCGCAAGAGAATCCGCCGGCGGTGGTGAGCCATCCGCTGGCTAACGGGACAAAGCTGGAAGATTTGCAGGTGCCGGGTCCGGAGGCGGGGCGGATTGGGATAGCTCTGGCGGCGGCGAAGCGGTTGCGGCGGGTGAATCCGGATATTGCCCTGTACGGACTGATTACCGGGCCGTTCACGCTGTCGCTGCATCTCATGGGGACGGATATATTTATGAAAATGTTTGACGATGCCTCGTTTGTGCATCGGGTCCTGGGATTTTGCCGCAAGGTGTGCCTGGCCCTGTCGGAGTATTATATGGAGGCCGGCTGTGATGTCATTGCGGTGGTGGATCCGATGACCAGCCAGATCGGGCCGGAGCAGTTCCGAGAGTTTGTCAGCCCCTGCATCAAGCCGGTTTTTGAGCGGATTCGGCAGCAGGGGCGGCTGAGTTCCTTTTTTGTCTGCGGCCACGCGGAGCAGAATATCAAGGAGATGTGCGACTGCCGGCCGGACAATGTCTCCATCGATGAAAATATCCCGCTGGAATACGTGCGGGATGTGTGTCTGGAACGGCAGATCAGTTTCGGCGGG
>JAKJEP010000178.1:2175-6883 GCA_022705365.1 Planctomycetota bacterium
TGCTGGGTACGCCGGCCGATGCCCAGCGGAATGCGGTGGCTTGCCTGGAAACAAGCGGCCATCGCGGATTTTTACTGGCGCCCGGCTGCGATCTGCCTTATTCAACCCCGCCGGCCAACTTGGAAGCCATCAACGCGGTGGTGGAGGATCCCTATCAGCGGGAGGTGGTGAAATCCCTGGCGAAGGAGAAGGTGGATGAGGACCGGCTGGACATGCGGGAATACGGCCAATTCCGCAAGGTGATTGTGGATATTATTACGCTGGACAGCGAGGCGTGTGCCCCTTGTCAGTATATGGTTGATGCGGTCAAGAAGGTGGCGCCGGAATTTGAGGGGATTGTCGAATGGCGGGAACACAAGATTAAATACCGGGAATCCCTGGTGTTTATGACTTCGCTGATGGTGCGGAACGTGCCGACCATCTGTATTGACGGTCAGATTACCTTTGTCTCTCGCATCCCGCCGCGGGATGAACTGATTGCGGCGATTCAAAAGCGGATCAATGAGAAATTCCGGATGAAGATTCAGCGGCGGAAGGCCTCGCTGTATATTTTAGGCAAAGAAGGCGACCCGGAAACCGCGGCATTGCAGGAAAATATCGATCAGGCCAATATGGAGCTGGGTTCGGATGTGAATGTGGAAGTGATTACGGACCCGGAAAAAATTATCGGATTCGGCGTGGCGGCGGTGCAGTTACCGGCGGTGGTGATGGCTCGCTATCAGTTGAAGGCTACCCGCCGGATTCCGGATGTCGATATTGTGAAGGAATGGATCAAAGACCTGTAATGAAGCCGATAGAAATCATTCTGATTACCGGTTTTCTCGGGGCCGGGAAAACCACGCTGATGAATCATCTGTTACGCCAGAGCCGGTTTTCCCGGCAGGAGACAGCCCTGGTGATCAATGAGTTTGGCACGATAGGGATTGACAGCCGCCTGGTGGATGCCGGCGCCCGGGCTACGTATGAAATCAATAAAGGCAGCTTGTTCTGTATCTGTACAAAAGTGGATTTTTTAAATACCCTGATGGCTATAAAGAGGGATGTAAATACGGACCGGGTAATTATCGAGGCCACGGGAATGGCGGAAACCGGTGATCTGGAGAGTGTTTTGGAGGAGCCGGTCCTGGCGGGGCACTATCGCATGGCCGCCAATATCTGTGTGGCGGATGGCCTGAATGTAATAAAAATTTTGCCGTTTATGCAGGCGGTACGCATGCAGTTGGAGTGCGCCGACGGCATAGTGATTAATAAGTCGGATTTATTGACCGCTGAAGGTTTGGAGCGGGTGAAAGAGGTATTAATCGGAATCAATCCGCGCAGCCGGCCGATTGCGGTTTCCTATGGTCAGGTACCATTGGATTTTCTGCTGGGGCTGGAACATAAAAAGAGCCTGGGTACATTGCGGGAACGGCCGCCAGCCGATGTGGTTTCCTGTTCCTTTGCAACCGACCGGATGGTGAACCGTCAGCGATTTCAGCAAGTCCTGAATCAGTTAGGACGGAAGATTCTGCGATTGAAGGGGAATGTGAATTTCCAGGATGGCAAACGTTTTGTGGAAATCATCTACGACCAATATCTGGAAAGGGAGCCGGTGTCTGGATTTCCAGAAGCTACGGCCTTTACGGTTATTGGGTGGAAAATCAGCAAACCGGAACTGGAAAAAATATTTTCTTCCTGTTGATGCCGAATGATTTACCGCCGAAGGAGGGTGCAGGAGAAGATTTCGCAATCAGCCTGGAGCTTATCGTGGAGGCCGTGACCTCCAATAATCAGTACCCTGGCCTCCTCGGGGCCGGCCGGCAGGGCCGCCGCGGCGAAATCATCATGAGCGGACCGCATCGGTCCCACTTCGATCAGTCTTTTTCGTTCGGCCTCATAGATCCAGGCGGAAGTGAGGTTAATATCTTTTTCGTCGCCGCGGCCGGGATCGTATTCCCCGCCGCAGAGGAAAATATACCGCCCCCGCTGCTGAGGGTGGTTGGCGAATAAATCCACAATCTGGAGATCGGAGACACCGGGTACCGGCGTTTCCCGGAAGGAGGGATTCAAGGGGGGGCCTGGGATCAAGGCATCGGCTTGCGGGTCGTACAGCCAGGTCCGGTTGATACAGCGGTTGCTGATCAGATCCTGGCCGCCAGCCAGAAAAATAGTTCCATCGTAGAGAAGAATACCCGCCTGATCGTCCATTAAGCCGGGTATTCGGGTCTTGGCACTGGTAAAGGTTTCGGTTTGCGGATCAAAACGTTCAATCATGGTGCTGCGTCCGCCGATCAGCCAGACCGAGCCGTCCGGCAGGGTGATGGAAACATGACGGTTGTGACGGAACAGTGTCTGACCGCGGGTGGGCCGAATCGAATAGCCGGAGGCGGACTGGGGAGAAGGTTCAAGTATTTCGGCCTGTTTCAGGTCGCCGGTAATCAGGACGCGGCCGTCCGGCAGCAGGTTTAGCCGGGGATAGGTTCGCGGTCCGATCATACCGCCAACTTCGATGAAGGTATCGGCTGCCGGATCATATAATTCCACAGAAGAAAGCTTATTTTTCATCTGGCCGCTGCCGCCGACGATCAGGACCTTGCCGTCTGGCAGGGTGATAGCACTGTGCTCCAGCCGGCCATAGGTTAGAACTCCCCGGGTGCTCCGCCATTTTCCGGTTTGGTACTGATAGACCCGGCCCATCGTTACGGCAATCGGTACACCGAATAAACGGCCGTAGCCGCCGACGACAAGAACATCCCCGCCGGGCAGGCCGGCGGCGGCATGGACAGCGGTGGCACCGGGCATTTTAGCGGCCGGGGTAAAGGAAAAGGTCAATTTCTCGGAATCTGCACCCTCCTGAGCCAAGAGGCCCTTCGCACTCCCCATCCAGGCGCACAGCAGGACTGCTACGTAAAAGCGAAACATTATCCATTATTCCTGTTCAAAGAGGGAAGCAGCATTTTCCAGTCGTTCCAAGCCCTGTTTAACATAATTTTCCGAGAGATCAATTCCCAGATAGCGGCGGCCCAGGGAACGGGCAACGGCTACGGTGGTACCGCTGCCGCTGAAGGGGTCAAGGACCAGATCACCGGGATGGCTGGAGGTGAGGATTATGCGTTCGAGCAGTTTTTCCGGCATCTGGCAGCCGTGAAATCCCGCCCGTTCCTTGAACGTGCCGCACACCCGGCTGAAATGCCAGGTATCTTCGTCCGGCTGGAAGGCATCGGGGATTTCCTGGGGGCGGAGAATCCAGGTATCGTCGGGCACTTTGCCCCGGCTGAAGGCGCGTTTATCGTTATAGGTGGTCTGGCGGGCGGAAGGAACGCGAATGGCCTCTTTATTGAAAATATAATTATTTGGGTCCTTCACAAAATAAAAAATATGGGTATGAGAGCGGGCAAATTTCATCCGGGTGCACTGTCCGAAGGTGTAATACCAGATAATCCAGTTGCGCATAACCAGATTCAATTCGCGGGCAATTATTTTGATTTCCGCGGCGTAATCATCACCTATGGCAATCCAGAACGAGCCGTGTCCAGCCAAGACGTCATAACAGGCCTGCATCCATTTGCGGGTCCACTGAAGATAGTGCTCATATTCGAGATTGTCCTCATACTTGTCATATTCATAGCCGATATTGAAAGGCGGATCGGCGAAAATCAAATCCGCAAAGGGATTTTGATTCTGCCGCCGGAGTTCCGCCGGCAGCCACTCTACGCAATCGGCCTGGATGATCGTATTTTCATTCAAACTCATTATTTACTTTCTGATAAATAGTACTCTGTTTATATACTGCGATTTTGATAATTCTAGCGCTTGGGAGGCATTCCTGCAACAGCTTTTCACGGGGAAAGGGGCGAAGGCGGGATTTTATTTATGTCATTTATTAACAATAACTTGTGCCACACGGATCGGATTTAAGGTTCTTTCAGTAAGTCGCTACTACGTAAATATTTAGCTTGCATTGATATGGAAATGTGGTAAAATAATAAATGAGGAAAGAAAATATCATCGCATTTCCAGCATAGCATTTACAAGTTTCTATCCGGCGTCTGATATAGCATTTATAAGTTATTTATGGCGTGCGGTTAAGGATCGCGCTGATGAGTGGTTTATACTAGGTTGTTATTGGTGCGAAAAAGTTTTTTGGAGGACATGGCAATGGGTAAGAGTATAAAAATTGTTTTAGTATGTGTGCTTTTGTTGAGCGGGATGGTGTATGGGTATAGTGCTGCCGGCAGGGTGTATGACAATACGCTGCCGGGCATAAAGACTGTCGTACCCAATCCGACCGGTACGATTTCCTATCAGGCAACGGGTGGAAATCCCACCAATCCGATTGTCGGGAATCCGAATGGGTACTACTCGGGCGGCTGGCCGTCTTCGTATCTGGTGGGGAAATACATGACGGTTCGGGCCCAGGATGCCACCGGCTCTGCCAGGGGAAGTTTCAGTTGGACGGCGCAGGCAAATACGGAAACCGGTAAAGATGTGCTGATTTATCTGTCGGTCGTCATCAATCCGAATCTGAGCCTCAACCTTGAACCGATAGGTTTTGTCGGTCCCGGACCGCAGCCGTCTGCCGGGGCTACCATGCAGAACTCCGGAGCTGTCCCGATCCCGGTGCAAAATTATAGCGCGACTCTTAGCTATGATGAAAGCAAAATGATGGTAGGAGAGGTGTATCCGCCGCCGGATTCCTTTTTTGACGTCTTTACCACCATTGAACCGG
>JAKJEP010000179.1:0-6556 GCA_022705365.1 Planctomycetota bacterium
TGGCACGCTGGTAGGCCTGACAGCATCCATTTTGGTACGAATTTATGCACAGGATATGCCGGGGTGGCAGCAATTCATCCTGACCACGGTTATAGGAGTGGGCGGCAGTATCATCGGTACCTATTACAGCAAGCCCACGGAACAGTCGGTATTGGAAACCTTTTATCGCAAGACCCGGCCGCTGGGACTGTGGGGACCGCTGCGGCAGGTACTAAACGAGGATCAGCGGCGGCGGACGCGGAAAGAACACTGGAATGATCTGCTGGCCAGCCCGTTTGCCTTTTTCTGGGGTGTTACAATATTGCTGATACCCATGCAACTCATGATCGGTACGTACCGGGCCGCCGCGATTACCGCCGGGATTCTGGCCCTCAGCCTGATCGGCTTGTACTGGTTCTGGTATCGGCATCTGCCTCAAGTGGATTTGTTATCGGCGGAAATTGAAAATACCAGGGAGTAAATAGAAATGTCTAACGTATGGTTAGCCGGGGGAAAAGGCATCCGACTTTTCTTCGGTATAATGCTCGCGGCAGTATGTTTGCCAATGGCCGCCGCGGAGCCATTGGAACCTGTTACCATCACCGTCGATGCAAGCCAGGTTATCAATCCGAATGTTACCGGTTTTGGATGGAACGTGGGGCCGTTGTGGATTCCCGCGCCGCAATATGGCGATACGAAGGATTTGGACCGGTTTTTCGAATTATTCAAGGATACCGGCCAGCCGTGGATTCGGATCATGCTCAGCTATTATGAATGGGAGTGCAAGATTAACAATGGGGCCAATCCGGTGTATGAAAATGACGATAACGATCCCTGGACCAAGCCTCAGCAGTTTTTGAGTCCTGACTTCCGAGGTTTTGCCTGGAACAGCAGAGAAGGGCTGGACTGGCGCATCCGGTACGTCCTGGATTTCTGCGAAAAGAATGACATCTGGGTGGAAATCAACAACTGGGAGACCTGGATGAAACGCTGGCTGGACCAGAAGCCGGATGAGAAGGGGATCGTCTCCTATGAGGAATATCTGGCCAAGGCGCAGGAATTCGGCGAGAATGTGGCGGCGTTTTTGTATTACCTGAAGACCAGGGCCAATCAGGGGAAAGGCTATGCGTGTGTGAAATATTACGGACTCTGGAACGAACCGGGCGGTCTTTTCCCCGATCAGGATTTCATCCATGGCGATTATCCGGGATATATGAATCTGCTGCACAAGACCGTATATGACCACCTGGTATTTTATGACCAGGAAATGGGGACGAAGGTATTGCAGGGGCTGCAATGTATGGGGTTTGAGTCCTACCCGACCTTCCGGAACCGGCCCAAGGCCGGTCATCCCACGGAGACGTGGAACGATATGATCGGCCGGGGGGTGCTGCAATATCTGGAAAAACCTGACGGCCTGCCGGGTGAAATCACTAACTGGCCCGGCGCGGACCCCTATATTGACATTATCAGCGTCCATGATTACTGGAGCGTTTTTGACTACGATAAGAACAATCCGTCCGGGGAGAACCAGGGTACCATTCAGGACCGGCTTATTCCCCTGATGATCCAAGGGGTAATGGACCAGATTGTCCAATATGATACCGATGGCCGGATCGAGCCGCTATTCATCAATGAAATTGGCGGAAAGGTGTATTGCCAGGGGGAAGATCACCCGGCCCAGTACTGCCATATGCTGTATATCGTCGAATGCCTGGTTCGCGGTTTAGAACGCGGATTAAAAGGCGGATCGGTCTGGGCCTGGAATATGCACACCGGTTATGCGGCTGTGTCCTACCCCGGCTGCTGGTGGGAGGTTGAGCCTAAAGGGGTTGTCCACCCGATTCATGAAAATTACTTTCCCTATACGCTGTTGACCCGGACTGTCAAGCGGGGCAGCAATATGATTTTTACCGAGGTACAGGGCGGTCAGGATGATTCCCGCGGCCCGGAAACCTGGCCGGTCGTCAAGACCCAGCGGGTCTGGTCAACTGCTTTAGTAACTCCCGACAACAAACTGGCTGTCATAGTTATCAGCGATTCCTATAACACCAAAGAAATGCAAATCCAGATTGCTCCCCGGAAAGGAACCGTGGAGAAATACTTTGTTACTTCTACCCAATGCGATCAGCTCTATACCAATACGCTCGATAGTACCGACGGGATTATTCGCGACCAATTATTACCCCGAAGCATCACCGTTTATCAAGTGAACTAAAAATGACGCCAGCATCAAAAGCTCTTCAACCCTATGTTATTGGGGGCCAGAGCTGTTTTTGGATGACGAAATAGACTTTTGGCGGTTTCGTCAAAAATAAGCGGAAACCACACCGGTAGCAAAAAGGACAATCACTGGGCCGATCAGGCGGAGGAGGATGCGTCCGAAGGGTGCTTCAAAGTAGCTGCATGACAGGGCCAGGCACAGATGGATGGGGCTGCACGCCAGGGCGCACAAGATACCCGTAAAGGCCAGAGTTTGCAGGCCGACGTGGCAGTTGGGACCGGCGCCGATAAAGCCGGCCAGCAGGGGAAAGGTAATGATGATGCTGGGGGTGGTCATGCCGGTGACAAAGCTGACCAGGAACGGCAGTACAAAGACCAGGACGGGCGGGGGAACGTGCAATCCGGTGAGAAAGTCCACGATTTGCGGGATGGCTCCGGCTACTTCCAGGTTGAGTTTAAAGAAAAGAGCCGCCAGGATTAACAGCACAAAATCGGCCTCGAAAGCCTTTTTGAAGATCTGGCCGCAGTTCTTTACGGGAACGCGGTGGAGCAGCAGAAAGATAATCAGAGCGGCCAGCAGACCCAAACCGGCTGGGATATTCAGCATGATGGCCAGCAGGGCGGCCAAGGCAATCGGCCAGAAAGCATGGATAAAATGGCGAAGATTTTCCTGCCAGCCGGAAGAGGGAGCGTTGTGTTCCGGGTTGCGCGGCGGGATGCCATATGTTAGGAGAAAGACCACCCCCGCCGCCAGCCCAATCACGCAGAGAAATATGTTATGGGCCACCAACTGACCGATGGAAATGCCCAGCAGCCCCTGGATGAGCGGAATTGCGGGGAACAACGGCCAGACGGATTCCCACTGATGGCGGAAGAAGTAATTGATGGCGGCCTGGTGGGCACGATCGACCCCGATGCGGTCGCCGGAGTGTTTGACCATGGGGGCACTGAGCATGATGCCGCCCGGCGTGGGCAGCAGCCCCATCAGCATGGGGATGGCGGCCAGCGCCATCCTCCGGCTGCGAAACAGGCCGTGCAGGGCAGGCACCAGACGATCGGAAATCCCAGTTACCTGCATGGCTTCACCCAAAACATTGACCAGATAAAGCAGACCGGCAATACTGACGAACAAGTAGCCGGTGGTTTCGCTCAACGGCCGGCTGTTCCACTCCGCAATCAGCCCGCGCCAGGTTTGCAGCGGCGAAACCCACAGCAGCACGGTAATAAAAAGGGTGGTAAAAACCATCGCCCGACCCACCCGGATTTTACTTCGCAGCATAAGGACCAGCAGGACGAGAGCTAAAGCAATGGCGATCAGTGGATACATGAAAACTACAGTTTTACCCTATGATTAAAAAGGCTGAATTTGATTCGCGGCAGCTCCAAACAGATCGGTTATCATGGCGTATTATTCCAGAGCGGCCTGGGCCATGGCTTCCACGTTGGCGGGAGGGACGTTGGGAAGAATCGCCTCGTGGCTGGGGCTGACTATCAGATTCGGGCCGAGCAGCTTTTTCACTCGCCGGACTTCTGCTTTAATCTCGGCGGGGGCAGCGTTCATCAGCAAATCCTGGGTATCGATACCGCCCATGAAGGCTATTTTCCCCTTGAAGTCCCGGGCGAGGATCCGGGCGTCCATGTCCACCGCCTTGGCCTGGAGGGGGTGGAGGCAGTTGACTTTGGCATCCACCAGCCGGTCGATGACCTTATGAATTGAGCCGCAGGAATGCAGGATGACCTGGTAACCGCGCCGATGGGCCTGATCGGTGAATTTTTTGAACCAGGGCATGATAAATTCGTCGAATTGTTTCGGCCCGCAGATCAGGTCCAATTGGGTGCCGAAATCGTTACCGAAAAAGAAGGCGTCGATCAGTTCGCCGGCTGCCTCGAAAAATCGCTCATTGGCCTGGTAGTAAAAGGAGCAGACCTTATCCGTCACAGCGTGCACCAGTTCCGGATTGGCATACATGTTCATCATGTAATTTTCCATGCCGAAGAGGTCCATGATGTTATGATAAAAGCAGGTCCAGAAGCCGCTAGCCCGGTAAAAATCGCCTGCCTGCCGAAGGGCGGCGAGGCATTCGTCGAAATTCAGGTAATCCGCACTGGGCCAGTCGTAGGATTCCACCTCCGTTGTGGACTGGGCGTGAGCCAGGGGGTAGGAAACACCCTGGCGGTGCAGACCTTCATCAAACATCGACTTGCCGTGGGGATGCTGATAGGTGGTCGCGAAAAACTGGGGGCAAATCCAGCGGAAATCGTCATGAAGTTTCAGCCGCAGTTCTTCTTCGGTTTGGGTGCCGAAATAGCGGTGCAGAATCGGCCAGGTATCGGGATGCGGATTGCCCATCCAGAAGCCGCAGCGGTCAGGCTTTTGGCCGGCAATGATGGTCCGGATACGGTCACGGCTATTCACTGGGTTTTCCCGTTATTTTCTAAGTTATTTATTTTTAACACGTTCGAGATATTGCCCGGTCCGCGTATCCACTCGGATCAGTTCGCCCGGCTCGACAAAAGGCGGAACCGTAATCTCCAAACCGGTCTCCAGTTTGGCTTTTTTGTATTGGTTGGTGGCAGTAGCCCCTCTGATGGCTGGGGGCGTGTCTTCGACAATCAGTTCGACGGAATTGGGCAGGGTTACGGAAAGGGGATTGTTGTTAAACAACTGGAGTTCCACATCCGTATTGGGCTTACAATAGAGGGGGCCATCGCCAAAAAGCTCATCATTGATGGAAATCTGCTCGTAGGTCTCCTTGTGCATCAGGATATGCTCCCCACTGGTCGAATAGAGATATTCATAGGGCTGTTTATCCACAAATACTTGATCCAGCGTCTCTTCCGAGCGAATCCGCTTGTTGATGATATTGCCTTCCTTGACGCTTTTGAGCTTGGTTTGGAGGACGGCCCCGCCTTTACCCAGCTTAACATGCTGATAATCGACCACCACATAGAGGGCGTCGTCAATCTTCAAAACCATACCTTTTTTCATTTCCGTTGCTTTGATCATACTGGGATTCCTGTTATCTCAATCCGTTTAAATAGTTGTTCCAAGACCATTTTGGCTATACAATATATAATAATAAACACGGAAATCTACCCAAAAAGAAGACAACTGTCAACAAATTATATAAGGAGCAAAATATGTCGGTACGAATGGCGGTGGTGGCCGGCCAATTTTACGAATCCTCATCCCAGGCCTGCCGGGAGCAGGTGGAGGCGATGCTGGCCCAGGCCCGTGCGGTGGAGCAAAAGGGGGAACTGCCGGCCCGGCTTACGGCGGCGGTAGTACCTCATGCCGGCTGGGTGTTTAGCGGGCCGCTGGCGGCCATGGTCTTTGCTGCCGTAAAGCAGCGGCAGGAGGTGGATAGCTTCGTGATTTTTGGGGCGGTCCATTCGGTTATGGCCCGGATGGGGATTGTCTATGATACGGGGCAATGGGGCACGCCGCTGGGGAAAATCGATGTCGATGAGGAACTGGCGGAGGAGATCCTTCGCCATGGCGATGAACTGCTGCTGGCGGATCCGGAAAGCCATAGCCGGGAGCATTCCATTGAGGTGCAGGTGCCTTTTATCCAGTATCTGTTCGAGGGGGCAAAGATCCTGCCGATTATGGTCCCGCCGATTCCCCGTGCGGATGAAATCGGGCGAATGGTGGGCCAGGCCGTGGCACGGAGTGACAAAAAGATTGTCTGTATCGCCAGCACCGACCTGACTCATTACGGCCCTTCCTATCACTATACTCCCATGGGAACCGGCCCCAAGGCTATTCAGTGGGCCAAAGATCAGAACGACCGGTTTTTTATAGACCTGGCCCTTTCGATGCAGGCGGACAAGCTGGTCGAATCCGCACAGATGTATAACAGTGCCTGCGGGGCCGGAGCGGTAGCCGCTGCCGTCGCTGCGGCAGGGGTGTTAGGGGCAAAAAAGGGCTATCTGCTAGCCCATACCACCAGTGCGGAGGTGATGGCTCGCCAGTATCACCGGCAAAGCGAAGACAGCGTGGGATATGCCGCTATCGTTTACGGTTAATCAGAGGGACCGTCAAACGGTCGTTTTCTTCGGTCTGGTAAGAAAGAGCACGATTGCTCCGACTCCCACGATGGGTACCGTCCAGACGGTTCGGGTGGTGTTGGTGATCTCGAAGAGGGATTTCTTACCGTAATCGCCGATGGTTTCAAGCTGCTGGCCGAAATTCGGATAAATCAGGATATAGGCCAGAGCGCCCACGAACATCCCTAAAACGGTTACCAGAGCGTCCAACCGTCCGGTAATGGCACACGCAAGGCCGGTACCGGGGCAATAGCCGGTCAGACCGAAACCGATTCCCAGCAGGGCACCGCCGATACTGACGGAG
>JAKJEP010000179.1:6598-6867 GCA_022705365.1 Planctomycetota bacterium
CCCCGGCCAGGTCGAGCAGCCAGACCCCCAGCATACCGACGAGGACAAAGACAGCAATGGTCCGCATGGCGTGGAAATCTTTCAGGCGGAGGGTTCCGACGATCTTATCCGGCTCGGCCAGTCCACCAAGAAACAATCCTGCACCAAACAGCAAACCGATGATAAAACCTAATAAATTTTCCGGCATGGCTGGACTCCTTTACTTTTCAATTTTGGGTACTTTCGGATATACCAGATAGGCGGTGAACATCCCAAAACCGAACAGGGTC
>JAKJEP010000017.1:0-14112 GCA_022705365.1 Planctomycetota bacterium
GCCTGGGGTTGGCGAAACCAGGTACATGCGCCTGGCTTTATCCAGCGTTGACTGGATCTGGGCCTGCAATTCGGGAATCAACAGGAAGTCCGAACTGGTTGTGGAACTGTTCAAGCCATGGATCGCCAGGACATTGGTACCGGCGTGCAGCAGAGAAATATAGCTCGACAGGTCAAAATCTTCAAAGATCACCGCATCCCAGTCGTAATGATTGATACCGGCAGCGTCATAATCCGGTGTTACTCCCTCGGCCACATTCACATAAGCCCGGGCTACCTCCGTACCGTTCAGATAGGCCACAAAGCCATCGTCATACTTCATCCGCAAAAGCAGTGATTGGACCTGAGTAAAATCCTCCAGGGTAAAGGTTTTCCGCATATACAAAGAAGTGCGCTGATTGTACATCGAATCATATACATCGGTTACAATCAGATCGGCAAAATCTTCCGGGGCCGTTTCATAACCAATGCCGGTCATTCCCGTGTTCCACGACTGATCGTCAAAATAGGCGGCTGTCCACGCCGTACCCAGGGAGTTATTCGCGGGAACCAGATACCGGACGGAATCGCCTGTTGCCAACCAGGTTACGGAGTCTTCTATTTTTGATGCCAGGCCATAGGAGATATCTTCCTGCTGGACGGGGAAAGCGGGCGAATAGGCATCGATAATCGCCGAGCCGCTGGGATTGGCCAGGGCGAGGTATTCCCCTTCGGCATCCAGTTTGAAATGGGTGTGATAATAACCGGCCGGGTCCTGGTAGGGATAGGCGGAATCATCCTGACCGGAGGCAAAAATAACCAGATAGGCATGGCCATCCAGGATACATCCGCTGGGAAAGGGCCAGGAATGCCCGTCATCCAGAAGAGACCAGCCGGCCAGATTTACCGGTTCATCCCTTTGGTTGTAGATTTCAATCCAGTCGGAGTAATTGCCATTGCCGTCGGGAAAGGCAGTATGATTGGAAGCCATGAATTCATTGATCACCAGGGGGAACTCCAGCAGCCAGTTTTGCGCCAGTAGAGAATAATCCCTCAGGTTCACACCATCATTGCCGATCAGGTCAGCCGGGCTGCCCGGCGGGGCCAGCCATTGCCCGGTAAAGAGCATCAGGTCGTCGAGATCAATCCGGTAATCGTCATTGAAATTACCGGGGAAGGCTTGCCCGGCGGCTGGAGAAGAGAAAATCCACACTGCCAAGAAAATAACGGGAAAAAGCCCTGCTGCTTTATTCATCTTCTTTTCCCTAGAACACGGGGAGTATGATTCTATTTTTCAATTTCTTCATACAAGACCAGGGCACTGCTGCCTTTGGCGGGCAGATATATCTCGATCCCGGTATCCAGCAGTTCCTGCCCGGATGCCGTTTTCTGTTGCCTGGTAAAATCTTCCTGCACGAGAGTTACGCGGTAATTTGATTTTGCGTTCAGGCCCTTGAGAGGAATGGCCATGCCGGTATAGCGGCAGTTGGTCTGGCGGAAGGCCGAGACCAGGCCGGCGTTCAGGTCGGGCCGATGGTTTTGATAGACACACCGGTCCACCGCACCATCGACAGCCCGGGTTAAAGGATAAAAATCGCCATACCAGTATTTCTGGCAGGATTTGGCTTCGGCCAGATTGGTTTTGGCCTGATCCCACGGGAATTTTTCATCCAGATAGGCCCACTGGCACACGATGCCCGCTTTCATGCAACTGCGCATGACATAGACATCCGGCTCCCAGGCACAGGTGATATACAGGGGGATATACTGGCTCAATCCCAGCGTGAGATTCTGGCTCCACTGATGATTTCCAGCCCAACAGTTGGTATCGCTGGGCCAGAGCGGCAGGGAGCGCATGGTCATTTCCAGGTCGATTCGCCGGCCGCCGCTGGCACAGTTATCGATCAGCATCCCCGGATTTTTGGCCAGCAGTTCATCCCACAGGGCATAGAGGCCTTCCACATAACGAATCTCGGTTATTCCCTGGCGGTCCGGCGTATCGTTCTGGTTCCAGAAACCCAGTGGGTCAATGTTAAAGTCATTGCGATACACATCAATACCATATTCTTTGATCCTCTTTAACAGCAGATCGGTTAAATAGCGCCTGGCGGCCGGATCGTCCAGTTTGAAGAGGCCGCCATTTTCGCCGCCATGGACGTATTGCGGATATTTTTTGGCAATCTCGGTCCCGCCAGCCACCCGTTCCGGCTCGAACCAGAGGACAAAGTCCATATTTGCTTTATGGCAGGCATCGCTGACCGGCTGGAGGCCGCGAGGGAAATCCGCCGGCCTGGCATACCATTCATTGCCTACCCCGTTGGGGAAACCACCTGGGAACCAGGCCGCATCGAGCCACCAGGCACAGAAGCCGGCCTCAGAGGCATATTTCACCGCCAAAAGCTGTCCCTCTTCCGTGGCCCAGCCAGGCCGGGAAACGTACCGGTCGAAAGTCTGCATAACAATGGGGGCTTGAACAGGTTTCCCTTCCCGCTGAGGAACATAATGGAAGAGCATCAACCGGCGGAAGCGATTGTGGGCGATATCGATATCGCCCCGGCTGGCCAGCAGCAAAATTCGGGGAGTTCGAATCGTTTCACCGGATTTTAACAACAGATGGGTAGTCTGCTGCCCGGCGGTGATTTGGGTACTATTTTCCTGCCGGCCCGCGGTGACTTCCCACTGCCCGGTCCATCCGATTCCGCATAAAATATTTTCCTTTTCGGAACTGATTCGAAAGAACGGGAAGGATTCACTGGAAGGCCGGCCGCCATGGGAGGTCATACGAAACGGCGCCTGCCCGGCCTGGATCGCTACCGGGATATTGTTGAAACTCAGCGGGCCTAGGGTATCGCCGGTGTTTTTAATCAGATCGACGGCCTGGTTTTTACCGGTGTTTATTTGCACATCCAGGGCTTTAATCATTTCGAGAATCGGGGTGTTTTTATCTCCCTGATTTTCGAAATAGATCACCCAATCCACCGCCGGGTAATTGGCAAAGCTTTTCGCCACGGCTTTTACACAGAGTTTGCTGTCCGGATCCAGCCAGGTAATCGTCCGCTCGGTATAATTTTTATTTTTAGCGGTATGGACATCTTGTTTCCAATTCGGTAATAGTTCCGCGGATGGTTTTCCATCATACCGGAAGGAGAAGGGAACCTCCGCCATCAGAGAAAACGAAGGCCCGGCCAGTTCGTCCAGCCATATGATATTTCCGTTTTCCAGGATGAGTTTGGCATCCGCCCAGTCGGACTGGTCATGGGCCGGCCCGTCCGCCGTCGTATCCACTTTCAGGGTCAGTTGTGTAACTCCTTGGGGAATGTCCAGGGAAATCTCTTCCGGCTCGTCGCCGCCTTTGAGAACGCCGGTCCGGACCGCCTCCCTGCCGTCCATCTCCACACTGAAAATAACGCTGCCCCGGACGCCGCCGGTGTCATAATTGTTGTCGATGCCTACCCAGGCCTGAAACCGGCTGGCGCCGGCCGGGAAATGAACTCGAATTTCACTGTTGGCATGAGTGCCCAGGCCATGCGGGAATTTCTGGGAGCCGATAATAATCGGGGTTTTCATGCAGGAGATGCCGAACCGCAGCTCATTGTGATCCTGCCGAATCAGCTCCAGTGCAGGCAGCGATTCCTTTGTACCGGTTTCACCGGTAAAGGCCGTTTGTGCCCAGTCCTGCATATCCTGCAATTCCTGGGGGCCGGCCATAACCGCGTCCTGCAGATATTCCAGCGGCAGATCCGAATTCGACTGGGCCTGACTTGCCGCGGTACCAACAAAAACCAGAATCAAAACGGTCCATACTTTGTGCGTCATCAGAACGGCACCTCCATGTTAGAATGTCTATTTACAATCCAATCCACATCGGGGAATCACTTGCCCCTTGTCCGGAGCCTGCAAAAACACTCCATCCGGCCAACCGGCTCACCAGAGCCGGCGGCGTTTATACATCAGGAATCCCAGCCCCAGCAGCGATACCGTCAGCGGTTCCGGCACATAGGTGAAGGTTGCATCCACCAGTACCGCACTGCACGGCAAGTTCGTTCCTCTGCCTACGGCAATATCGATGGTATCACCGGCCTGGATAGCAAGCACACCTGCATACGATCCATTTTCCAATCCCTGGGCATATTGATTCAGCAAGACGTCCGTATGGTTCAGGATTACGAAATAATCCTTATCCCCATTGACATCGCCACCGATAAATTCGGCATCAACGCTTACCTGGCCGGCCTCCGGTGCCGTCCAGCGGGCGACCGCCACCACACTGGTATTCCAATCGCCGGCGTGCATCCCGATTTGGCCTTCTTCATAGGGGACGCCAAAATTGATGCCCTGTACCTGGGCACGGCCCACATAGGGCCAGTTGTTCACATCATGATACCAGGCGGTCAGGATCCCGCCTTCATGATTGGCCGCCATTCGGGAAAAGGCGGTAAAGGCGGTGGAGTCAGGAGCCAGGCTGCGATCGGCATGGATAAAACAGCCATAGGTCCATTGGCCATTGGGATTGCCGGCAAAGGCAATATCCGTCCGTAAATCCCAGCTATCGCCAACTGCGGCAGACAATACGCCATTTACACTTACAATTATACTAACCAACGTTGCGAATACTAACCTCTTTTTCATTTTCAATTCCTCCGTTTGACAAAGCTCATCTTCCTCACTCTGTCAAATCATTAAAAATACACTTTCCGTAAAAACACATCAAAACAATCCTATCAAACTTTAAAACCAAACGGATCAATTTCGGGCATCACTGCCTTTCCGAGGTTCTATCCTGGTGATTTTCCGGACCAGTCGATTCCCTCTGCGACCGGTCCGGAAATCCATATACTTCTTCATTTAGGGAGTGGCGGTGGGGCAGTCATCATTTTGCGGATCGTTGCAGGTCAGCCATTCACCGGCAAAGATCACGAAATCACCCAAATTGACATAACAGTCCTTATTAAAGTCAAACGGCAGATACACATTTTGATCCGCACAGGTGACCAGATCGGGATACGAAATAGTCTCTTCGAATTTGGCCATGTTACTGCCCCAGCCGGTTCCCTTGCCAATACACATATCAATGGTATCGCCCGCCGCTACCGTCATTTCAAATTCAAAGGGCAATATGGAATAACCTGCAGAATATTGGCTTGCCAGAACATGGGTATGATTGAAGATTAGATAAAAATCTCTGGTTCCGGGTGCAACACCCTCGAATTGTCCCGTTACCACAATATTCCCCTCGCGCGGGGCCGTCCAGCGGGCAATGGCCATTACACTTTCCGAAGGATTGCCGGGATGGACACCGATCTCACCGGCTTCGAAGGGAGCGCCCCAGCAAATTCCGGCTGTAGGAGCAATTCCAATATACGGCCAATTATTGGTTGGATGGAACCAGCAGGTTAGTAAAGCACCTTCATGATTGGTGGCGGCCCGCGGCATCAGAGTGACTTCCGAGGTGTCCGGCGGAATAATGTCCGTGGAGTTCGGCTCGGTAATCCGATCATGGGTCATATAGACATACGACCATTGTCCGTTGGGATTGCCGTCGATATTGAAATCGGCGGATAAATCCCATAGATTCTGAGGTCCTTCGTTCGGTTCCACATAAGGTTCCGAATCAATACGGGCAGACAGCGGGGTCATATCTCCAGGTGCTGAACCATCACCATCGCTGACTATGAAATCAATCTTGTCGCCCACAGCTACCGTTACCGTAAAATCAAACGGTACTGCTAAAGCGGTGTTAGCCTCGGAGACTACCGGAGATCCATTTACGTTGATGAAGCAACCAACCGTACCACCATCGCCAGCACCAAAGGAGCCATACACATAAAAATCACCCGCCTGCGGTGCGGTCCACCGCACCATGGACTTCACGGAATTCCATCCCGGATGCAATCCCGCGTGTTGGGGAAGCAAACCATTGTACGTAGCCGAAGCATGATTATTACATGCCGCACAGGGAACATCGGCACTGGTGGTATCCAGAATCTTCGAATCCACCCAGTAGGTCAGGTCTGGCGCCCGCGAATAACCATGGTCATACACAATGACCCCATTCGGATCGTTTGGATCCTGCATACCATAGGTCCATGGACCGCTGGGATTCGTAGTGGTATCAAAATCTTCGAAATAATCCCAGTACACCGCCGAGGCCGGCCCGCTCCAGACCAATCCAATAAGTAACAATAAACAGTACCACTTTTTCATGACTTTCTCCTTTACAAAAAACAGAGTCTGTTATCTCCTCCAAAAACACTTTGGAAGGAAATTTTCCCTATTGACGAAAATTCCATATTCACTTGAATTATTCGGATGGATTCAATTGATAGAAAACGCTGGTCTTATCGTTATTCTTCAATTCTTTGATAATGATCTCATAGCCGAATTGGATGTGCCGTTTTACCAAAACCCCCGCTACCTCCGGATCATGGTATTCAATCGCCTTGAGAATATCCCGATGACGGGAGGGAAAGGCGTTTTCGAAGGATTCCCCAAAATTCAGGATGTTGGCCTGCACGGTTTTGGCAACGAGTTTCTCAAAAACGAAATTGCCCTGCAGAATCAGGGCCTTGAATAGCGTGTATAATTGCTTATTCCCCGAAAATAAAACACTCAAACTGTGAAACTGCATATCATGCATAAAATAGTTCTCGACGCTGCTTTGCCGGCAGGCTGCCTCCAGCTTTTCACAGCATTGCCGCAACTGCTCGATCTGATCCGCGGTGATATTTTCCGCCAGCTCGCGAACCGCCACTTCTTCAATCACCTCGCGGGCCAGGTAGATATGCCGGATATCGCGGGAATCGAAAAATTGCCGGACAAAGGCTCCTTTGTGCGGGATTCGCTCGATCCAGCCGTGCTCTTCCAGCTTGCTCATGGCTTCCCGAACGGTCATGTGCCCCATATCCAGCTCTTTGGCAATATCACGGTCACTGATCTTGGAGGCGGGCGGGTATTTGCCTTCCCGAATGCCCGAGACCACATATTCATAGGCTTTCGAAGGGGTTCTGGCGGTTTCAGTCGATTTCATAATTTTCTTTAGACTCAAAAACAGAAGTTTATATGTATTACTATAATGCGCTAATATAATACAAGATATCGACATTGTCAATATTTAAATTTATAATTTTTCTTTAAATTTTATTCATTTTTAAAATAATACTATAAATAATGTATAAACAAATACTTATATCAAACCTGTATTTCTTTCTATTTTCAGATTTAATTTGAATCAATTTATTATTCTTGTTATTGTATTACTAGAATATATTATTGTAATAGAATATCACGGTAATTCTAATTATCGGAACCAAAAGAACTTAGAGATAATCAATCTGGTTAAAACGATTTAAAAGGACCGGTACAAAGGATATGTTATGAGTTTGAAACTGGATTTAGCTGGGAAAGTGGCCATTGTAACCGGCAGCAGCCGGGGGTTGGGCAAGGCCATAGCATTGGCCCTGGCCCGGGCAGGTGCGGATCTGGTCATCACCAGCCGGACCCGGCAATCCCTGCTGCCCGTTCAGCAGGAAATTGAGGCCATCGGCAGAAGAGTGCTTCCCATCGAATTGGATGTTGGTCAGCAGGCCAGCATCCGGGCCATGGCGGACGAAGTCCTTCGCACCTGGCACCGGGTGGATATTCTGGTCAACAACGCCGGCATGAACATCCGTAAGCCGGCCCTGGAACTGACCTGGGAGGAATGGGATGCCGTTCTGGATACCAATCTGAAAGGCGTTTTTTTCTGTGCGCAGGCTGTCGCTCCTGCCATGATTCAGCAAAAATGGGGGCGTATTATCAATATCGGTTCCGCCACCAATATTATGGCCTATCCCAACATCAATGCCTATTGTGCCAGCCGGGGCGGGGTGCTGCAACTGACCAAAAGCCTCGCGGCCGAATGGGGTCCTTACGGGATCACGGTGAATGTTCTGGCCGCCGGCTGGTTCCAGACCGAACAAACCCGCATACTATGGGAAAATCCCCAGTGGAACGAAATGATGGCGGATCGCATCCCGGCCGGCCGGATTGGCAAACCCGACGAACTGGGACCGGCGGCCGTCTATCTTGCCTCTGAGGAAGCCGCCTATGTGAATGGCATGCTGTTTATGATGGATGGCGGCTTTACCACCGGCGGCGTTAAAAATACCGTCCCTATTAAAAAGGAAAAATATCCGGATGAATCCCGATAATGAAAATCTCAAACAGGTTCTCGGCCTTCCCCATCCCAGCCAGATTTGCATGGTGGTGAAGGATTTACGAAAAACCGCGGACTATTATCAGAACGTGCTGGGCATCGGCCCCTTCGTTTTTCCAGAAATCCACTATGATTCCATAACCTATTGCGGCCAGGCGGCCCATGGGTATTGGGAAATGGCCTTTGCCCGCATGGGAGCCTTTGAGCTGGAACTTTCCTGTTCCGTCAGGTCTCCCAATATTTACGAAGATTTTCTGAACCAGCACGGGGAAGGTTTGCACCATATCGGTTTTGATATACCCCAACTGGACCCGATCATCACCCGGGCGGAATCGCTGGGAATCCGCGTTTTGATGAGCGGCCGGACTCCCCGGGGAGGTTTCGCCCATCTGGATACCACCCGATACGGAGGCACGATATTCGAAATCATCCAGCGCCCGGCCCCCCGGGCCTGATTTCCCTTGCTATCGAATACTTTTTCCGCAGGTACACTATGAGCAAATATCAGGTAATCGTGACTGATGACCGGCACCACAATTACGACCCGGAACTGGAAGTGCTTACTCCCATTGATGCGGAGCTGCAAATCCATAATTTAGACAGGGAAAAAGATCCCGCCGCCATCCTGGCGACGGCTGATGGAATTCTGGTCAATTTGTTTCCTCTGCCGGCTTCGATCATTGCCGGCTTAAAAAAATGCAAAGTTATTTCCCGTTATGGCGCCGGATACGATAATGTGGATGTGGAGGCTGCCACCCAAGCAAATATCTGGGTAGCTCGCGTTCCCGATTATGCTATTGAAGATGTCTCGGATCACGCCCTGGCGCTGCTTTTATGCGCGGTTCGCAAAATCGCCTTCAAAGACCGGATGATCCGCCAGGGGCAATGGAATCTGCACCGGCGGCAACCCATTCATCGCATCCAGGGGCGAGTTCTGGGCCTGGTTGGTTTCGGCCTGATTGCCCGGGCTTTCCTGCGCAAAGTCAAAGGCCTGGGATTGGGAAAAATTTTAATCTATGACCCGTTTGTCGCCCCCTCTGATATACAAAAGGAAGGGGCGGAACCAGCCGACCTGGAATCGCTGCTGCGCCAATCCGATTATATTTCGCTGCACGCGCCTCTTAGTCCGCAAACCACGCACATGATCGGCCAAAAACAATTCGAAGGTATGAAAAAGGAAGCTATCCTTATCAACACTTCCCGGGGAGCATTAGTCGATGAAAAAATCTTGACTGATGCGCTGGCCTCCCAGCGGATTGCCTACGCCGGTCTGGATGTATTCGAGCAGGAACCTCTCCCCCTGGATAGTCCTCTGCGAAAACTGGATAACGTTATTCTCTCTGACCATGCCGGCTGGTATAGTGAAGAAGCCATGATCGAACTGAAGAGAAAAGCCGCTTTAAACATCATCCAGGTTTTACAGAGTGGTAAACCTTCTTATCCGGTTAATCGCATTTAAAAAGAACTTTTAGTTCAGTTGACGGCTCCAGGGGGGGTTATCTCCACGTGAGGGGACCCTACGGCAGCGGGAAGACCCGTGTTCTGGATTGCCTTGCCGAACTCGTCTGGCGGCCGTTGTATTCCTCGAGCATGACCGCCCCCTGCTTATTCCGGACTCTGCATGAAAGGGGGGGAACTTTGCTGCTGGACGAAACGGAGCGGCTCCACGACCATCGTCCAGAGTCCAGCGATTTGGTCTGCATGATGAATGCGGGACATCGCCGGAATGGAAAGGCCACGCGCTTAGAGCCTCAGGGTGGGAGAGCCTACACTTCCTGAAGCGGACGGCTTGTTAATCCAAACATTGTTGGAATCTGCTGCGAGCGACCCTCATGGGATTCAGGCCGGTGTAATTCTGGAGCGTGCAGCCTGCTCCTACCACAATCTATTCCCCAGCCATTTTTGGAACGCCAAGCGCGTGGCTAATGTCCTTAGGGATTATTGTTTTACTAGTTATAAATCGCAGGGTATACGCCTGTTTCAGGTTACAGACAGGCAGCGGGATTGGATTCGGAATAACTATGGTCTTGGGGCCATTACCGATGTGCCCCACGTACCCCACGTGCCCCACGTACCCCATGTGCCCCCAACCAACGAGGTGTACGCATGAAGGTGCAATCGATGCACAATAATAATTCACGAAACATTGACAGACCGGAGGAAGTAGGAAGATTTACCCCGGACCTGATGACCGAGGCGGAGCTGATTGAGTACCTGCGGATCCCGGAGGTCAGCCAGGCCCAGAATCCCCACCATGTGATCGAGAACCTCAAGCGGATGCACGATTTGCCCCGAATCCGGCTGTGTAACCGGAACCTTTACCCCCTTAAGGCTGTAAGGGAGTGGATCGACAAACAGATAATAGATAAATAGTTGTTGTATATATAGTTAGGAGAATTGCGATGAAATGCTACGCGTATAGTCGGGAACGATATGACTCTCCCGTGGTAACAGTTCATGAGTATCAGAACAAAGGGCGCCGGGCTATGTGTCTGCATGAAGCAAATTGTCTGTACACACGAATTCCTTGGCATCCTAAGACACGGAAGATTCATCCGTACCACAAGATGGTGAAGGCAGCCCGCAAGGTGGGGGTATTCCCGGTTGAACTGATTTGGCAAGATGGGGAATTTTGCCCCCTGTCGGAAATGAACCAGAGTGACGCAGAAAAATAATTTTGGCAATGCCATTCTCCCCGGTAGAATGGCACCGGATTAGTCCGAGCCTACCGGCATCGAGAAAGGAGTGTAAATATGAAAAAGTTGGTAAGGCTTTGGAAACGGCCGTGTCAAAACGGCACAGAATTCAAGTATGTGCTCATCTGGTACGATGAGCAGGGCAAGGAACGCTGGCAGAGACTAGGGCATACAGACGCCCGGAAGGCCGAGCGGCAGCGAACCCAGAAGGAACGAGAACTGCGGATGGGTATTGTGGAACCCGGTTCCATGAAGCTGAGTGAGTTCATGAATAATTTCATTCGTGATATGCAGGGACAAGTGGTTGAAACCACCATGTCAGAAACAAAACATGATATGAAAGAGTTTATTTCGGAAATTGGTGATTTGTTAGTCGAATCCACGGAATTCAAACATGCCGAAAAGTATCTTCGGGGGTGCTTGGCTAAAGGAAATCGTCCCGCTACCGTCAATAAGAAGATACGGCATTTGCACAGAGTATTTGAATTGGCAAAAAAGCGTGGCATTTTGGAGCGAAATCCTTTTCATGATATCACCACTTTGAGAGTAACGGACAGAGCCATCAAGACATTCCGTGACAATGAAGTGGATAGGTTAGTACAATCCACCCCCAATATCCTGTGGAAAGCTCGAATTTTGATCGCTCGGTGTGCTGGATTGCGTATAGGTGAAATTCTGAATCTGACTTGGCAGGATATCAACTTCGAGGAAGCCATTGTAACCGTTCAGCCCAAAGAAAATACTACAAATACCTGGGCCTGGCACCCGAAAGATTACGAGATTCGAGAATTGCCCCTCAGCGAAGAAGCCTGAGTTTCTTGGCATTGTTACACCAACAATGCCCAAGCAGCCAATGTTACCCCCTTGGTGAAGCCGAGAACCTATTTAAGGATGCTGCAAATGCGTTCGAAAGGAATACTCACCTATGAAAATCGGCGTTTGCCTGAGAATGAGTATTACAAGGAATTCCTCCAGATTGTGGAGGCTGCTGGAGTATCCCGTGGTACGATTCATGATTTGCGAAGATCCGCCATTACTGCCTGGGCTGAAAACAAGAATCTCCAGCCCCACGAAGTCATGAAACTGGCAGGACATTCATCGCTACAGACCACTTTGAAGTATTTACGTGCAAACTAAGCGTTCTATGATTCACAGGGCAAGGGAATCTTCTGGCTCCCAACACGGGATTTCCATTGCAAATCCATTGCAACAGGTAATATGAGTGTTTTGCCACTTGACCAAATGGAACATAAGTTATTGGTTATAAGAATGTTATAGAAAGGCGGCAGAGGGATTCGAACCCTCGGATAACGGATTTGCAATCCGTCGCCTTGAACCACTTGGCCATGCCGCCAAAACACGTATTTCACGTGTAGGTATAGCATCCGAATCGAGATATAAAACGATTCTTCAACTATTTGCTTACCTTACCTGGAGCGGGTGTATTTTGCAAGAAAATTACCGGCAAGGCCGATTTTGCCTGACAACGGGTTTCCGGGCCTTGCCCCGGGCGAGGTGAAAAACCTGCTAATGCTTGTATTACCAGGTAGTTATGGGATCATTCCATTTGCCGCCGCGAATGATAACCGTATAAACGCCGTTATCCTGCTGGAACAGGTTGAGGCGGCACTTGCCGACGGTGGGGTGTTCATACGGAAATCCTTTCGGATCAAGGATTTGTTCCGATTCTCGCGGCCGGGCGGCAAACTGCTGAATGCCCACTCCCAGAACCGTCCGGGCCAGGCCGATCAGGGATTCGGTCTGCTGATCATAGCTAAAGGCCCGCCCGTCATCCTGAAGGGCCTGATGACAATAGCGCAAAACGGCTTCATGTTTGCGTAAATCGTTTTCGTAAGGCTGGTTAAGAATATCCGCCGGGATGACGGATTGAACCTGGAGGATGAGTTTTTCGTCCACGAACAGGGGTATGGCCGCCAGTTGGCTACGAATCTGCATATATTCTTTCCGCTGGACGCTGGCATCGGTCTCCGCAAACCGAACGATACCCAGCTCTTTGGTCCAACCTTTTTTGTGGAAGGCGGAGACGGCGCTGTCGGTTACGAGCAGGCCTTCCTCCGGCAGCATATTCATAACCTCGGTGGAGTTGGTCTGGGCGGTTTTAATCTCCGCAAAGGATTTTTGCAGGGGCAGACTATTGCTGCTGCAGCCCGGGGCAGACAGAAGAGCCAGAATGATAAGTCCAATAAGCAGGTTTGGTATTTGTTTTTTCACGGTTTACTCCTTATCCAACTGTTTGTGAGAAAACTGATTATGCCTTTTTTATCACCGGGCTGTTCCTGTGTCAAGCCGGTATCTTGGGTTTGCGACAATTTTACATTCCGGCTGGTTCACCGGATTGCAGGCTGGTTAACCGCAAAATACGGGTGGTTTGAGGGGTGATTCGGGCCCTGTGGGCGATTCGCAGGCCGAGGACCCAGAGGATGCCGGTCTGGTCGCAGAGGAGGGGGATGCGGCGTCGAAGGGCGGCAGGGATTTTTACGTCGGTGAAGAAATCGCCGAGGGTTTTATCGCCGGCGGCGCCCAGCGGCCAAAACCGGTCCCCCGCCTGCCAGGTACGCAGGAGCAGGGGTTCCCGGATGGTGTCGTAGTCGAGGATTTCTTCGCAGTTTTTTTTGGTTTTGCGGAAGGAGTCCAGGATTTCGGCGGTACCATCCAGAAGCTGGGTATCAACGGCGGAGATTGGCTTTTCGCCATCAGGCGGGTCAAAACAGATATAACCCGGGGCCAGATTCGTCCGGCCGGGCAGTGAGATGGCAGCGGGGGGAAGGGGCGGGGCTGATTCGGTTTCGAGGCGGGAGGAATCCTGGCGGCGGAAAATCAGCAGGGTTGAGGTTCGCTCTACGATCAGGCCGGCGGGCAGTTGAAGAGTTTTATGGTCGTTATTTTCCAGAATCAGATTCAGAATGGCGGCGATTTGGCGGAAGCCGATTTGCTGCTGGGGGATTTGTAAAAGGTCCATAGCTGCCCGCATAATCTGGGCCAGTTCGGTTCTGGTTTTGGATTGTAATAATTCGAGCGGTAAGGTTATCGAGTTATCGGTGCGAGCCAGAATCAGAGTTTGCAGGGCGGCTGCGATATCCATTTCCAAGGTGCCGCCGGCTTCTTCGGCGATCCGGCCCAGGTGCAGGAGGGCGTCCACCACCTGGGGATTGTACTGTTCTTTGAGGAGCGGGAGCAGGTCCAGGCGAATGCGATTGCGGGTATAAGCGCGGGAGAGGTTGGT
>JAKJEP010000017.1:14159-14557 GCA_022705365.1 Planctomycetota bacterium
CCCGCCAGGCCGCGGATGCCGGTGCCGCGGAGGATACGATGCAGGATGGTTTCGGCGTTGTCGTCGGCGTTGTGGGCCAGGGCGATCTTGTTGCAGGAGTGCCGGCGGGCGGCCTGGGCGAGAAAATCGTAGCGAATCCGGCGGGCGGTGAGTTCGATGGATTCCCCGCTAGCGGCGGCCTGCCGGGCGACATCGATGGTTTCCAGGGTGAAGGGCAGCACCAGTTTTTGGGCCTGCTCATTGACAAAGGTAGCGTCAGCGGCGCTTTCTTCGCCCCGCAACTGATGATCCAGATGGGCGACATGCAGTTTGGCGAAGGTCAGTCGGCCCGTCTGAGCCATCGAGGTCAGGCAGACCATCATGGCCATGCTGTCGCAGCCGCCGGACACGGCCAGCAG
>JAKJEP010000017.1:14622-20093 GCA_022705365.1 Planctomycetota bacterium
TTGTATTGCCTGTGAAAAACTATTTGGTATCTGTCTAGTCAATCCAGTGAGAACCTCTAAAAATAAGATTTTTAAAACTCAAAACCATGTTTTTGACCCCCTCCCTTACGGTCGGGGCTTGGATAAGATAATTTTAATAGGTTTCTTTATATTATTGGCACAGGGTTTGGTTTTCAGTTGATTTTCTGATAGGTAAACAGGGCGGAACCGGGGCAGGTGTCCATTTCGATCATCAGGCCTTTTTGGGTAAGTTCCTGTCCCGTCAGGCGGATTTTTTCCTGCATACACTGAGGACGGCGGAAGACCTGAACCATGCCCCAGCCGGTTTCGGGTTTGTCGAACTGCCAGGCCATCCAGTCGTCGTCGGAGACGCTGTAGTCGGTAAGCGGGTAATAGTCGCCGTAGAAGCCCTGCCGCACGGCCCGGTATTCGTCCAGCAGCCGGCGGGCCTGATCCTTGTCGAAATGGGTATCGTCAATTACCGGGACATATACATGCCAGTTAATGCAGAGGGCGGCGCTGTAGCCGCTGCGGAAATAGTAGGGGTCGGTTTGTTCGGCGGGATTGGTGCGGGCGGAGCAGCCGCCGCTGAGGGGGACCCAGAAGGACAGGCCGTAGGTCTGGCCCTGCATCCCGATGGGGTCGAAGTCGTTAGGGACCTGGTAATCGCTGCGCCAGAGAGAGATACTGCGGCGGGTGGTTTCCAGGTCGATTTTGCGGCCGCCGCCGGAGCAGTTGTCGATGATCAGGTGAGGATGCTGCTGGAGTAGATAGTCCCAGAACTCATAGAAGCCGGTAAAATGGCGGATTTGATTGATCCCCTGGCGGTCCGGCTGGTCGGCCGGATAGACCGGATTGCCGTCCTGGCGGAAGATGTCCAGACCATAGTCGGATACGATTTTTGCATAATAGGTTTTGAACCATTCGTTAATTTCAGGGATACCATGATCGACCGCCTCACCGGGCAGGACCCACTCGGGGTGTTCGGCACCGATCTCGAGGCCCTTCATGGCCCGGTTGGGCCACATCCAGAGCAGAAACTTGATGCCGTGCCGGCGGGCGTAGTCGGAGACCTCCTTCATGCCGTTGGGGTACAGCTCGGGATTGGGAACGCGGGTGGAAGCGTTTTCGACCCAGAGATCCATAGGGCCGGTTTTGCCGGACCAGCCGGCGTCGATCCAGAAGCAGTCCAGCGGCAGGTCGTTATCCACCCACCATTTGATTTTGCCGATCTGCTGCTGGGCGGTCATGGCGCCCCAGTTGCCGTCGGTCAGCGGGGCCTGGAGAATTTCGCCGTTCGGATAGGGAGTATAATGGCGAAGGATGAGGCGGCGCCAGAGATTGTGGCCGCGGAGGCGGTCGCCGTCCCAGAACAGCAGCAGCATCCGGGGGGTGCGGATGGTCTCGCCGGGATGAAGGAGCAGCCGGGTGGAATCCATGCCGGCCCGCAGGTGCAGGCGATTGTTTTCATCGCAGGCAAGCCGAGCGGACCAGTTGCCGGACCAGCCGACGGCCGCAATAATGCCCTGTTTATTGGCTTCCAGATTGAAGAAGGGCAGGGACTGGATGGACGAGGTGCCCTGCGAACCGATAGTCATCTCGGATTGGGGGGCGATGGTATCGCGGCGCAGGCCGAAATCGTGCATCTGGTTATCCGCTCCCCAGCCGTGATAGAGGGTGTAGGCGGTCATCCGATTGTGCCGTACCTGCATGTCGAGGGCCTGGATGTTTTCGAGGATCGGGGTATCGGACTGGGCGGTATTGGTAAAATGCACCAGCCATTCCACGGCGGGGAAGTCGGCATAATCCATCGCTTCACAGGTTACTTCCAGTCCGGTCTGGGAATCGAGATAGGTAACGGTTTTGCGGGTGCGGCGGGCATCGAGTTTTTTCTCGTCGCGGGTAATCTTCCAGGTCGGTAAAAAATCAGATGAGGGCTTGCCATTGTAGAGGAAGGAGAAGGCGGGCAGGGTATCGCCAATCCAATCCGTCTGTCCTTCCCGCAAAGGAATATCGCCCAGCCAGATTTCCTGTCCGCCGGCCAGGGTGACTTTGGCGTCGGCCAGGACGGCGTGGTCGTGATTGATATCGCCGTCGGCATTTTCCACCCGGATGACAAATTCCTGCGCCCCAGCCAGATCAATCGCCACCGGAACCGGCGGCTGGCTGCGCTTGATGACAGGAGAACGGTAAAATTCTTTGGGATTCGAATTGGTTTCACCGGCTTCCTGCAGGGCGAAGATGACGGTGCCGATCCCGTTGGCCTGATCGTCCACACCGAGGGTCGCGCTGAAGGTTTGGGCCGGGGCGGCCAGGCGAACCAGGAGCTTATGGGGGGAATGGCAAAAGAGGCCGCGGGCGTACGTTTTTCCTGCCAGTGTCAGTTTTTTCTTTTCGCAGGTCTGATTCTGCTGGGTGAGGTCCCACCAGTTGGGGCCATGCTGGAGAACGACCAGTTCATTGCTCCGGGATTTTTCCTCCAGGAAGGTGTGATTGAGTTTGGCGGAAATCCAGGCATTTTTTCCATACATTTCCTGCGGGGCGGAAGTGACCGCTCCGGAAACGGAAACTGCAAAAAGAACTGCAAGACCACCAAGGGTAAAGATTTTTGCGGACATGTGCGTATCTCCTGTTTTTGGCACCAATTCCTTCCTCCCGCTTTTACTATGGCAGTTGTACCCAAATAGGGGATAATGTCAAGAGATTACGCCGGTTCTGCGCCGGATATAAACCTGACGGTTGGGGCAGAAATGCATTGACGAATGGTGCGGGAATCAGTTTAATAATCCCGAAATTTGACGCCGGCGTCAAAAGCTCTTCGACCCCTTGTTAGTAGGGAGCCAGAGCTTTTTGGATGACGAAATCGACTTTTGGCGGTTTCGTCAAATTAACCCGCATTATGGATTCCCTTTTATGGATCGTACGACATAGACGGGCGATAACGTCTTACGGTAAAGATATGAAGCGTTTTCAGGACATGATTATTGGAAAAACTCGAAGTCTTCTGCTGCTGGTTTTGGGCGGGGTTTGTTTTTTGGGCGCGGGCGGCTGCGGGCCAATGCGATTCAATCAAGAGGTTGCCGGAGAAAGTGTGTTTTTCGGTTATTCGGCGGAGTCGCGCCCGATAGAGGGTGAACTTTTTGGGAAGGGGGAAGATGTTATATTCATTCTGGCTGCCATTCACGGCAATGAGCAGGCAGGGACGAGGCTGGTGGCAAGCCTGTCGGACTATTTGTGCCGCCATCCGCGGCTGCTGGGGGGCCGCTGCGTGGTGTTGATGCCGGTTGCGAATCCGGATGGGGTGGAGCGGAACAGCCGGGGCAATAGTTACGGTGTGGATTTGAATCGAAATTTTGCCACAGCCAATCATGTGCAATCGGCCCGGCACGGAGAGGAGCCGCTGTCTGAACCGGAGACCCGGATCATCGCGGCGGTGATCCGGCAATGGCAGCCAGACCGGATTCTCAGCATCCATCAGCCGCTAAACTGCCTGGATTATGACGGGCAGTCGGAGGCGCTGGCGGAGCACCTGGCTGGGTACGGTCCGCTGCCGTTGAAGAAGCTGGGAAGCCTGCCGGGTTCGCTGGGGTCGTATGCCGCGGAACGGAACATTCCGATTATAACGCTGGAACTGCCGCGGGCTGCCGATCAGGAAGATTCCGATGCACTCTGGAACACCTATGGCGGGTATCTGCGGGCGGCGATTACGTATCCGGACGTGGCGGAATAAAGGAACAGGCCGGGAAAATAGTGTGCCTGTCGATTTTGATAGACGGTCGGGTTTGCAGGGTTTATAATAGAACGTGCATTGAAGAGTGCTTTGTAATTCATGATGATTGCTTTTGAATCGGAAGGCTGGCCTTGGTCTTTCGGACCCGATCAGGAGATCCGTGATGATGATCAAAATGGCAGAACATCTGTATGACCCCATCCTAAAAGTTGCCAGACGGGAGGTTGCGACTCTATATAAAGATTTAACAATTCCGCAGGCCCTGGACAGCATCCGTTCGCGGGGGCTGGGAGAGCGAATAGTCTATTTTTATGTTGTGGATGAAAACGGGATTTTATTAGGGGTAATTCCGACCCGGCGTTTGCTGCTGGCGCCGCTGGACAAGCGATTATATGAGGTGATGATTTCCCAGGTGATATCCATATCCTCCGATGCGACCATTTTTGAAGCCTATGAGATGTTCGCGCATCACCGCTACCTGGCCTTTCCCGTGGTCGATGAACATGGGAAAATAGTCGGTATGGTGGATGTCAGCATGTTTATGAATGAAGCCATCGAGGTGGAGGAGCGGGACCGGGCCAAGGAAGTATTTGAGGCCTTTGGTTTCCGTGTTTACCAGGTGCGCGGCGCTTCCCCGCTGCGGGCCTTTCGGTTCCGGTTTCCCTGGCTGGCAGCGACGATTGCCGGCGGAACCCTTTGTGCTCTGCTAGCCGGGCTGTATGAAGCTACTCTGGCCAAGACGCTGGTACTGGCTTTTTTTCTGACCCTGGTGCTGGGATTAGGGGAGAGCGTCAGCATGCAAACCATGACGGTAACGATTCAGGCACTGCATTCGAGTCGGCCGAGTTTTCGCTGGTATATCCGTGCTCTTTGGCGTGAGGCGGGTACGGCACTGCTGCTGGGAGGCGCCTGCGGCATTACGGTAGGACTGATCGCCTGGCTCTGGCGGGGGGAAGGGTGGACTGCCATATCGATAGGAGGAAGCATTGGGCTAACCATTATATCTGCCTGTATTTTTGGACTGAGTATTCCTACCTTGCTGCACACCTTAAAACTCGATCCCAAAATTGCGGCTGGTCCGGTAACGCTGGCTCTGGCGGACATATGCACGATTCTGATTTACCTTGGGCTGGCTACCTGGTTGTTATGATACCCAAGAAACGGTTGTTTATTACAGGAGACTGGTTATGAGCGAGGAACTACCCGAAGATCCGTTGTCGGCCGAGAACCTGCGGCGGGCGATGAAGGCATTCAAGAAGCGGCTGAAACTGACGCGGCTGGACGATGAGTCCGGGTTGGGGCACGGATCGGTCGATAAGAGCCGCGGCAGCGGGATTGTCGCGATTCGGCCGCCGGATGCCTATCCTGCGCAGGTGTGGGACAAATTGGTCGAGATGGGCCGGCTGCGCCGGGCCGGGGGCGGCTTGTTTGAGCTGCAGGAAATACAACATACCAACTGACATCGGCTAACCTGGTGTGGAAAGATACCTATTTCCCCAAATCTGACACCAGCGTCAAAAGCTCTTCTACCCCTTGTTATTGAGGAGCCAGAGCCGTTTTTTGGCTGTCCATATCGATTTTTGGCGGTTCCGTCAAATCTATTATACGCTTGCCATAGGGAGGAGAGCCGCTACAATAAGCGGTTATGAGCAAGAAAATACATACGATATATGTCGGTTGGACGCTGGTTGCGGTTTTGTTCGCAGTTTTTTGCATCGGCGGGAAAATCGCCGATGGCAGG
>JAKJEP010000180.1 GCA_022705365.1 Planctomycetota bacterium
TGCTCGATGGTGGGCAGGCCGGCGAGATCGCGGCACCGCGCCAGGCGTTCCAGGTGCTCCTGGCCGGGGCCGCCGCCGCCGTCGCCGATGCCGAAGAGCAGCAGGCAGCGGTCGGAAATACCCTTGTCGCAAAAAACGGTTTCCGCCTTTTGAAGCCCCCAGGGCAGGACTGGGCTGTTGTAGGTTTCTTCCGGCAGCATATGGGTCAGGACCTCTGTGCCGTCGATCCCCTCCCACATAAAGGTATGATGCGGGAAGCGGTTGGTTTCGCTCCAGGAAAGCTTCTGGGTCATGAAATAATCGACGCCGCATTTTTTCATGATCTGGGGCAGGGCGCCGGAATAACCAAAAACATCCGGCAGCCATAGGTTTTTGAGGTCGATGCCGAACTCCCGGCGGAAGAACCGTTTGCCGTACAGGAACTGGCGAATCAGGGCTTCCCCGCCGGTAACGTTGGTATCGGCTTCCACCCACATGCCGCCCTGTACCTCCCAGCGGCCCTGAGCCACTTTTTCGAGGATTCGCTGATAGAGGCTGGGGTAATGGTCCTTCATCCATTGATAGAGCTGGGGCTGGCTGGCACCGAAGATGTAGTTCGGATAGCGGTCCATCATTTGCAGGACGGTGGCGAAGGTGCGTGCCCCTTTGCGGATGGTTTCGCGGATGGGCCAGAGCCAGGCCAGGTCCATATGCGAATGGCCGACGGCACTGATGGACAGGGAAGCGTCGCCGTTCTTTTTCGACAGAACAGGCGCGAGGATTTGGCGGGCCTGGGCGGCCTCGGCTTCGGTGTAATCATTCAGAAGCAGCGTGGCCTGGTGCAGGGCGTGCAGAATCTGGTGATACCGAGCGGTGTTTTCGGGCAGGATTTTCAGGAAATCAGCCAGGACTTCAAAGTCATAGGAAAGACCGCGCATGGCCTCGTTACAGATGGCGATGCTAGCCAGCTCAATAGTGCCGTCCTTGCAGAGAGTCCCGAATAGGTCATTGCAGCCGGCGTCAGCCCAGACATCCACGATTTCATTTTCGCGGGCGGCATCGGTGATGGGCAGGACTTTTTTGCCCGGCTGGCCGAGCGTATAGTCATAGACCGAGCTGCCGTTGGTCAGGCCGCACAGCGGCTGGCCCTGCCGGTCCACGACGCACATTTCCCCATTGATGTCCAGCAGCAAAACCACCTTTTTGCCGGCGGCACAACCCGGAATCCGGCCGGTGAAATGGAACCAGCCGCAATCAAAGAGGTCGCCCCATTTCTGGCCGACTTTGAGCGTGAGTTTCTTGCCGGATTCTCGCCTTTCGTACGATACCGGTTCGGGAGTGATCCAGGCGGTGATCTCCAGCTCGCCGACCGGCTGATAAACGGCTTTCTGAATGGTTTTTAAATAAGAGTCCAGTTCCTTCCTTTTCAGATCTAAATAGTAAGGCATATAGCAATCACCTTTCTTTGTGCAGTGCGTACCTTGATTGAGTTGCCCAATCGCGTTTATTCTAGCAATCAGGTTAATAGTTTGTGATAAAATTGCAATAAATATGTAAAAAAATTGTGTAAATATATTGTATTTATTTTGTATATTTACTGTTTTTTGTATGGTTTCTATGTTGAAAAGAATAAAGGATTATTACAAATAGTTAATTGTAACCAATTACAAATAAAATGGTTATGAACCATTTGATGTATATATTGATGGAACCGCCAAAAGGCGATATTGCCCTCCAAAAACAGTTCTGGCTCCCCAATAACAAGGGGTCGAAGAGCTTTAGACCCTGTTAATCAATATCGAATCAATCTCTTTCTGCTTGGGTATTGCCAATCCGGCCTTGCAGTGAGGACAATCCAATCGATTCAGCCCACGTTTCTTACCGCAGGCCGCACAGCGTATCAAGGGCACATGGTTTAATGCCAAATAGGTCAGCAGCCCAGCCAAATTAAACGCCATGACAAAAATCAGCCAGAAAACCAACGCCCCCCATGTCGTTCTCCGGGGCCAGGCATGACAAAAGGTCAAAATGGCCATCAGCAACGCCAAGAGCAAATTGCCGGTCAAATTCATGGGTCTATAGATATCCACGATTTCGGCAAGTATTTTCTGCAAAGGATCTTCACTAGAAAATTCTAACCTTACCCGTTTGTAATACCAACGCCAGGCCGAATCAAAAATAGCCGGGGATGCGGTGGATAGATAGCACCGCGTCTTTTTCATCACGGACTCCATATATTGAAAACGTCCCGGAAGCTGATTTGTCCATGTCCATTCATACTGCCGGATACGCTCCAGGCTGCCCTGGCTGGTGATCCGATAAAGCGCCATAACATGTTGGATAGGTTTGTGCTGGTGGTCCTGCCACCATTGAATCAAAAGATCCAGGTCACGGGTCCGGGGTCTTCCTATTACAGAGGACGTTTTTAAGAAAATATCCGTCTGCGAGGCGACCACATGGATGGGATCGAATTCCATGGTTTCCGGGATATGGATTGGCAGTATTTGCTCGGGATTGCCGAGCACCAGCATTCGATTGCCTGATTTGAGTTCCACCAGAATCGTGGGCCGGTATTTGGTTTCCTCCTCATGAATCTGACACCAGTATTTATAATATGCAATTTTTTCGATCGGGGTTTCCCGGGATTCAAAAAGCCGCTTCAGGCTGTGTTGCGAAAAATCAATCTGGTAGATTTCGTGCGCTGTTTGCCATACCAGCCTGGGGCTGTAGGTTTCCGAAGGCGACCAGGCAAACAGGTAACGGAATTCACCCAGCGGCTGCACCTCTTCCCGGGTTGGTACAAAGCCGTTTGCGCCCAGGCAGCCGATTCTTTGACCGGCGGAATCGTAACCGGTAAACAATCTCCGGCTATAATCATATCGCCAGCGTTCCCGGATATTCCGTTCGTCCGACACGACAGGGATTACCAGCGGCCGGGAAAATTCCGGGGTGATCCCATAGAACTCTTTTAATTGCTGGTCAGCGATCCCTTGCGGGCGGTTGCGATCCTCAAACTGCAGGTAGTTATAGGGATTGTCTATTCGTTTCCCGGTCCACAGGAGGTTTTGATTTTCATCGTAGATCTCGGTCGCGTTTTCGTTATGGTCATTGACCAGAACCACCGATCCGTCCGGAAGGAATTCCCGATGCGCATTTTCCCTACGCATTGCCTGGGTCTCCTGGGCGGACAGCTCCGAAGGTATGGGGCGGGCATACGATATGACCAGTCCATAAATAATACTCCCCAGTATCAATACCACTGCCAGCAGGGTAATCCATACCATGAATATCCGCGAAGGAACGGATAGATATTTGATGGCATCTTTTAATTTCATGGCCGTGCTTTCTCCATGCTAAAATTCCCTGTTCAAAAACGTATAAATGATCTGCGAAACCAGGATTACCAATCCCAGGAGAATAAACAAAAAGCAATGCAGCAGGCTGGTCTGGATCAGGCACGCAAACAGAATAAAGACAACAAAAACAATGCCAAACAATCGCGTGGTGTACCATCGCACGCGCGACAGGCCGGACAAGACGGTCCCGCAATAGGCCAACAGGCCCAGCAAGATAAAGATCCAGCCTGCCAGCAGGGTGTCAGGGACAGGAGGAATGGGAAACACTCCGGGCTGTATGGCATACACGTACAACAAAGTCCAGATAAGCCCCAGCCCCAGCACCAGTGACAGGACCGCGGCACCAAACCGGGACCACAAAACGGCACGGCGCGGTACCGAACGATGCAGGCAAAAGGCCCAGGTCTTATCAAAGCCCGGTATCCAGAATTGCCGGATACCCAATACCAGTCCCAGGGCTAAAGGCAGGCAAAACAAAAGAGGGCTGATATCACTTAAGGGTACGTTTTGGAGCAAGGAGTAGGCATTGATGGTGGAACCTTTGTCGCCGGACCAAACGCAATAGCGTTCCCACCACCCTTTGCTGCTGTAATGCAAAATCATCGATCCGAATAACAGCAGGACTACCCCCGCCATCAGCATCCAGGGCAGGCATTCGCGCAGATCTTTTTTAAGCAGTGCGATAAACTTCATCATGCTCATTCTCCCAGAGAAACAATCTCGTACTGTTGGGGGGTTCCGTGTATTCGATAAATTGATCTTCCAGGTTCATATTCAATTCTTTATAATACTCTATATCGGCCTCCGCCGCCCAGGCATCGATCTGTTCCGTCCGGGTACCTACCAGCGTCAGTTCCAAATCCCTGCCTTTTTGCCGGCGGTGCAGCAAACCCGCCAGGTGAATATCCGCGGGAATCGCGTTTTTAAAACGGAAGCGAAACTTCCGGATGGCACCGCGAAACTCCTCCAGCGGGCAATCCGCCCGTACGATTCCTTTGTCGAGAACCGCGATTCGATCCACCACCCGTTCAACATCGCTGAGAATGTGGCTTGAAAATAGAATCGTCTTCTCCTCCCGCTGAATAAGCCGGATCATCCCTTCCAGAAATTGCCGCCGTATGGCGGTATCCAGCCCCAGGGTCGGATCATCCATGATCAGCAGTTCCGGGCTGGATGCCATGGTTAACGCCAGGGAAATCTGCCCCCTTTGGCCGTTTGACATCTGTTTCACTTTGTGCTTGGGCGAGAGTTCAAAATAGTCCAGCATCTCATGAAAGAGCTTGCCGTCCCATTGATCCGGATAAAAGGGACGCTGGAATTTTTCCAGTTCCCGGATCTGCATCCAGCCGGGCAGCCGATGCCCCTCTGCTGCGTACCCGATTCGTTGGCGAACCGCCGGAGTGATCTCCTGGGAATCACACCCCAGAATCTGGGCGGATCCTGCCGTCGGCCGCAGCAAGCCCAGGACTAGTTTGATGGCTGTAGTCTTGCCCGACCCGTTCCGCCCCAGGAGTCCATAAATACTCCCTCTGGGTACCTGGAGATTCACATGATCCAGGGCCAGATGACTGCCGTAATATTTGGTAAGATCCTTTATTTCCAAAACTATGTCACTCATTTTTTTGTTTTCCGCTATCTGTATAACTAACCAGATTGGTCAGCCGGGTATGAAACAGTTCGGTTATAGTTTGCTGGTTTAATCCCAGATTGAGCGCCTGAATGATGACGTTATCCATCCTCTCCGCCAGGATATGTAGCCGGCTGGCGTCTTTGTCCCGATGCCTGGGGTCCGTCACAAAGGTCCCTGCCCCGATCTTGCTGACGATAAGCCCCTGCCCCTCCAGCACATTATAGGCCCTGGCTACCGTATTGGGATTGATGACCAGCTCTCCCGCCAGTTTCCGCACCGTCGGTAATTGATCGCCCGCCGCAAGTTCCCCTTTGGCAATCGCTTCACTAATTTGTGCTGCAATTTGAAGATAAATCGGTTCATTGGAACCAGGTGATATTTGTACCCAAAGTCTCATCTTCTTATTTACCAACAGGTTATCATCATAAATATTCAAATTCACTAGAAATAAATTGTATTAATACTACTAATACATTATGTATCAATTATTGTCAATAGTCAAGTACCCTTTTAAAATTTCCGGCTCCCCAATAACAAATAGGTTGAGGACAGATAGCGACGAGAACAAAGAAGACGGGCAAAAAAGCCGCCGAAAATCAAAAGCCTGTGAAATATGCGGACTAGCCCCCGCCTCAAAGCAATCCCACCCTCATAAAAAACATAGAAAAACACTCAGCCGTGCCTGAGTGTATATATCTATCTATAATCAAGAAGTTTATAGCAATTTCACCGGCGGCTCTGCCCTACGAAAAGGCAGCCGCCGGGTCAATTACTTGCGATGCCGCACTTTAGAGCGGGCACGGCGCTTCTTGCTGCCAATCTTGCGACGTCGTCTCGGCTTAGCCATTTAAATCTCCAATTATCAACAACTTACGTTAAAGGCTGCGTACAGCCCGCCTCAACTATCCAATCGAGCGTTGTACTATACAGAATTTCTATTCCGCTGGCAAGCTTTCATTTGCAAAAAATTATATAACTTCTGTTAGAAAAATCCCTCTTCTTTCACATGGGCTATCAAATCGCGGAATTCGGTTATCGCCTGGTTGAGATTCTGGCAGGCATCGACAAACGATTCGTACAGGCGGGGGTCGTTCATCATCCGCCCCACGGTTCCCTCTCCCTGCGAAACCTCGGATAACACGGTATTCATGGTTTGCAGGCTGCGGGCCATCTCATCGGCGGCGAGCTGAATCTTCTCCCCCGTCTGCTGGAAGGTGGTGCTAAACTCCCCCGCCATCCGGTCAATATTCCCGACGGTATCGCTCGATTTGGCAATCAGTCCCCGTGCGTCCGCCGCCAAAGCCTGGGCCTCCTGGACCGCCTGCTGCATATCCACCGCCAGCGTGGAAAATTCGGCCAGTCCCTTCCGGAGATTGTTCTTATTCTCCGCATCCCCCACAATATCATTGAGATTCTTCAAAACCTCATTCAGCCGCATGATCGCCGTGGTAATGTTAGCACCGATTTTGTGCTCATCCACCATCTCCGGCGGGGCAGGGGTCAATTGCCCTTTCAAAATCTTGCTCAAATCCGCCAGGGAGCCGATCAGCTCATCCAGCTTCTCCTGTGTCTGCTCGGAGATAAATTCACTGGCCTGGGAAAGCGATCCCTTGAACCGGTCCCCTTCCGCCAGCAACAGGTTCGACGGCACGCTCCCATCCATCACAAACTCGATATACCCCACCCCTAACCCCCGGCGAAAAACCTTCGGCTTGACATTTTTCGGCACCGGATATTCCGTGGAGATCCCCACTTCCACCGCCACCTGGTAGTATTCCTTTTCCGGATCGTCCAGATCGCTCAACAGCGCCGGCGGATGAACCTGGATTACCTTGCCCACCGGATACCCGCGAAAATACACCGAGGTGTTTTCTTGAATGCTCGGC
>JAKJEP010000181.1 GCA_022705365.1 Planctomycetota bacterium
CTACTGCTTTATGATACCGCCGATCCAAACTGGATTGATCCGGAGGATCCGAACGATCCGAATGGCTATGATCCGTTAGGTTTGGATACCCTGACGATCTATGTGGTGGGAAAAATCAATCAGCAGCAAAATCTGAGTCAGATTTTCTTTGCCAATTATGCCGATCCGACGCGCGGTTATGGTCTGGGTATTTCCGATGCTTTTATGGATTATGTAAGGTTCTTTACCAACGGCGGGGGAGAGATGCGATCCAGCGGCCCGATCGATGATACCGATCGGTATTATCTGCTGGCTGCCACCGTCAGTCAGACGTTTGATAAGAAACTCTTTATCAACGGTTGGGTTGATAATCAGGGAACAGGCGGCGTTCAATACAATCGCAATACGTTAGTAACTGTTGGAGCCCTGGATACCGGCCGGCAGTTCCTGACGGGTGATATTGCAGAGATTCGAGTGTACAACGGGTATGTCGAGGATGTACATAACGTGGTGGTATCAGAATTGATCAGCAAATATGACCTGGATACCAGTCCCCTGGGAGGTCCGGATCCCAATACGGTGACGCTTTCAGCGCTAACCTTTTACGGAACCGAAAGCGATGGCAGTGTTCGCCATGCCGAAAGGTGGAATACCCTCTGGTCTGATTCTGCCTGGGATGTAGTTTTGACGGAAGGCGATGTTACTGGTTTAAGTTCTGATCCGAATTCTCTGTTTCCACTGAATCTGTACAGCAATATGAATATTTATGCTGTTTTGACCAAGGGGCAAAGTTATACCTTTACCTGGATAAACGCCCGCAGCGATACGGCCCAGGGATCCTATTTCGGCATGAATTTTTTCTTTGAAAATGCCGAGAAAACCGGAGCCTCGCACCAGATTTCCGTATTTGCCAATATGACCGATCCCTCGGAAGCACCAGCGCCCTTCCAGGCCAACAGCGGCATGACAATGGGCTGGCCTTTGACGGATGTTTTTGGGGCAGGAACCTTGATTTACAAAAACTTTGAAAAAGAGCTAGCGGTAACGCTGACCGATTGGGTAGTCTATCATCAGGATGTATTTGGCTATGATCTGATAAGTGCCCAGGTGGGCGATCCGGTAGCTCATCCTTTGTCCGGACCGGATGGTTTACCTGATGTCATCGGTCAATTCACTCTGCAGGTAACTCCTTATCAGATGACCTGTGCCGATCAGAATGAATACTTTGCTATGGACTTCAACCAGGATTGTTTTGTTGATCTGCAAGATTTTGCGGTATTTGCCCAGCAGTGGCTCAACTGCAATGATCCACAGACGCCCGGTTGTACGGATATACCTTGATAATGGGTAAAACGAAGGAGCCAGTCCGGTCTTCCGACCGAGCCGGGCTGGTTCCTTCCGATATGGCCAAAAGAGAAAGGTGGTGATCGAAACAAAACATTAGAATGGTTCTTCGAAACTTTGTGTGTGTACGAAGTGTTTTGAATAAGTTTTTGTCCTTTTTAACAGTTGATCAGGCAGTAAGATGATCAATGGAGGAAATGAAAAATGAAGAAGATGTTAGTATTACTTATGGTGTTGGCTGTGCCATGTGGGGTACAGGCGTGGGATTATACCGCCGATTTTGAAGCTAATTGGGATAACTTTACCAATCCATCAGAGGTGTGGAGTTACGGAATGTATCAAGCGGGAACCCTCGATTCCTGGACTTTATACTCCGGCCAGTTTACGGATAGTTTCGCGGGATACAAAGGATGGATTATGGGAGGACCGGATGCCTGGGGCCATTGTAATTATCATAATCGGGATGATTATTTTCTGAATGCCTATTGGCTACCTGATATAGGAATGAGTTGGAGACCTTATACGGCTGGTATTACCACGCCTTATGACAATCCGGCAGCCAGACCGGCCGGGTGTTTTACTGCCCCGGTGGCGGGTGAATATGTTATCGATATTGCCTTTGAAAACCGAGTGCCAAGTGGCGCTGCGACGGGTGTTTTTGTGAATATCGACGATACGGAGGTATTTAATCAGATTGTGTCCGGTTTTACTCTGTCTGATCCGGCTCTTCCTGAAAATCTGGCAAATTATACAGAAACGTTGTTTTTGGAAGCAGGTACTAACGTGACTTTTGGAGTATATTCCGTTGCACATGATAATATGAGCGGCGGCGGACATAATGTGAGCGTCCAGGCACTTATCACGCCTGAGCCGGCTACTATGCTGCTGCTGGGTTTGGGGGGACTGGCTCTGATTCGCCGCCATCGCTGATGACGGTTTATTTCGGCAACCGATTCGTATCCTTTTGAACATGGAGAAGAAGTGGGGTAGGTTTTCGAGCCTGCCCTGCTTTTTTATATGAGGTGAATGTATGCAAACCCTGCTGACCAGACTGGTGTTAACCGCTGCCTTTTTCTCGAACCTTCCCCTCGCCTTCAGCCAGCCGGCGGAGAGCCCCGTCACGCTCTCGCTAGATGGTTCAGCATGGCAGATCAAGACCGATCCTTCCAACCTTGGCATCAGCCAGGAGTGGTACCAAACCGTCCAGGCGGGATCCGTCGCCACCAGGGTTCCCTGGGTGATCCAGGATCCCTTTCCCGGCTACCACGGCGTGGCCTGGTACTGGCACAGTTTCACCGCGCCGGCCAACCCGCATCCCGGCGGCCGCTGCCTGATCAAATGCTGGGCCGTGGGGTACAAGGGAACCGTCTGGCTGAACGGGATCAATCTGGGGGAACACGAGGGACCGGACACCCCGTTTGTCCTGGACGCCACGGATGCCATACGTACCGGGGACGAAAATATTCTGGCGATCCGCGTCGTGGATCCCACTCAGGCTGGTATTGACGGCCTGATTCGGGGCCAAGTTCCCGGCGGCAATGTCTTCCCCCAAGCCGGCATCGAAGATTCGGTGGAACTGCTGGTATATCCGGCGGTATATTTTGAAGATGTCTTCATCCGGCCGAACTGGCAGACCGGAACCATTGCGATCGAAGGGACGGTGAAAAACACTCGCTCGGCCACCATTACCGCCAACCTGCTCTTTTCCGTGGTACCGGGAGACAGTACCCATTCCCTGCAACAGGTTTTTTCTCCGGGTACTACCGCGGTGCAGGCACAGCTCCAGGTGGAAAATCCCCGTTTGTGGAATCTGGAGGATCCGTTTCTTTATACAATCACGGGAAAAATCTGGGAGGAGAGCTCGAATTCGTATGATCAGCGGGTCATCCGCTGCGGTTTTCGGGACTTTCGCGTGGAAAACGGCTGCTTCCGGCTGAATGGGAAAAGGATTTTCCTGCGCTGCGCCCATACCGGCCAGCAGGATCCCTTCGGTCTGCGGGTGGCCTATGACCCCAACTGGCCCCTGTTCGATATTACCGCCATGAAGGCGATGGGATTCAATGCCATCCGGTTTTTCCAGGCCCCGGGTTATCGGAGCCAGCTGGAACTGGCGGATGAAATCGGTTTTCTGGTCTACGAGGAGGCAAGAGGCGGGTGGCTGATCGATTACGCGGCGGGCGTGTACGAGCAGCGCCGCAACAATCAGATCCGGGCGCTGATCCAGCGGGACCGCAACCATCCGAGCGTGGTGATGTGGGGACTGCTGAACGAGAGTCCCTGGTGGGTGGGCGGCGAGAGTGCCGAGTTCGAACATGCCAGGGGGGCGCTGCCCCTGATCCGCTCTCTGGATGATACGCGAATGGCCATGATCGGAAGCGGTCGATGGGATTGCCGGCTTGGAACCGGCTCACTTTCCAATCCGGGCTCGAGCACTTGGGACTGCCTGCTGGGCAATGAGACCCCGGGTGCCGCGATCATCACTCCCGAGTGCCAGCCCGGCGGTCCGCCGCTGCCGCCGCCGGCCCTGCCCATCGCCGGCTATGTGGGCCCGATGGGGGATGTGCATGTGTATCCTCGCGTCCCCCATAGCGCGGAGATCATGAATTTTATGCGGACGGTGGGGAGCGGCACCAAAAATGTGTTTGTGTCGGAGTACGGCATTGCCAGCGCCATGGATCTGGTACACTTGTGCGACGTATATCAGCAGTACGGCTACACGCACCTGGAGTATGCCAAAAACCTGGCGGCCCGGCGCGACCGCTTCATGGCCGACTGGAACAAGTGGAACCTCGCGGAATGTTTCGGGCAACCCGCAGATTATTTCCATGCCTGCCTTGCCGGCAACAGCAGTCAGCGGCTTCTGGGCATCAATGCCTTTCGTTCCAATCCCCGCCTGGCCGGTTGCAGTCTGACGGCCACGGTGGATACCTGGACCGCGGGCGAGGGATTCATCACCCTGTTCCGGGAGGTAAAGCCCGGCATGCAGGAGGCGGTGTCGGACGGCTTTGCCCCTTTACGCTGGTGCCTGTTTGCGGAACCGTCACATCTGTACCGCGGGGCCCAGGTCACCCTGGATGTGGTTCTCGCCAACGAGGATGTATTGGCAGCGGGAGATTATCCGGTCAACATCGAGGTTTTTGATTCGCACGATGCCCGAATCGCCAGCCGGCAGACCACCCTGCATATATCCACCAGTCCCGAGCCGCCCCTGGCGCTGCCGGTCTATCGCGAAACCATCGCCGCCGACTGGCCGACCGGTGCGTATCGCCTGCGGGCGAGCTTTGCCGACAGCACCCCCGCCGCCGGCCGCGATGCCCTTTTTTACGTGACGGATGCCGCGGACATGCCCCCGGTCCCGCGGGACGTGGTGCTCTGGGGCGAGGATGCCGAACTTGCCTCCTGGCTGCAAAGCAAAGGGATTTCCTGTCACGCATTTACCGGTATACCCCAGGCCGAACCCGAACTCATCTTGGTCAGCCGTCATCCAGCATCCCCCGGCGGCCAGGCCGCCTTCGACGACCTGATGGCACGCGTGGAGGCCGGCTCGATGGTCCTGTTTCTCTCTCCGGAAGTCTTTGCCAGCGGTTCGGATCCCACCGCTTATGTCCCGCTGGCCTCGAAAGGCAGCCCGGTCGATCCGTTCCAGACCAGCTTCGTCTATCCCAAGGACGTCTGGGCCAAGACCCACCCCATTTTTGCGGGGATGCCTTCCGGCGGGCTGATGGATTATACCTATTATCGAGAGCTTTTCACGGACCGACTCTGGCAGAATCAGGATGCCCCCGACGAAGCGGCGGCCGGTGCGATCGCAGCCTCCTTCGCTTATTATTCCGGCCTGCGCATCGGAGTCTATAACCGTGGTAAAGGCAGATTCATTCTGAATTATTTTCAAGTCCGCGAGAACCTTGGTACCCAACCCGCCGCGGAGCGACTGCTGAGAAACATGTTGTGCTACCTCGGCCAAAATATGGATGTCAGCGGGGATTTCAACGGGGATCACCATGTCAATTTGATGGATTTTTCCCTACTGGCCTCCCAGTGGCTGGACGATAATTTCTACTCCACGCCCCAATGGCATTATGACAGCGAATTCGAGGCCGGCTGGGATTCTGTTGCGAATCCATGGAACGTCTGGAGCTGCGGTGTTTACACGGAAGGGGCTTACAGCGGATGGACCCTTTACAACGGCCGGCACACCGACGATTTCATCGGGCTCAAGGCCTGGATGCTCGGCGGACCGGACGAGTGGGGAAACTGCAATGTTCACTCCCGCGGCGACGTTTTCACCAATCCCAACTGGTATCCGGAGATCGGCATGAGCTGGCGCCCGTATCAGACCGGCATCATGACGCCGCGCAATCAGCCCGCGTCGGTGCCCGGCCTCCGCTTTGCGGCTCCCTGGTCGGGGGATTACCAGGTTGACATTACCTTCGAAAACCGCGTGCCGACCGGGGATCCCACCGGTGTTTATGTTCTGCTCGATGGCAGCCACGTATGGAACACCCAGGTTCGCGGTTTCACGGAATCCGACCTGCCGGTGGTGGAAAATCTGGCTAATTATACGACAAACCTGTCGCTGACGGCCGGTGATACGATAACATTCGGAGCCTATAATGTGGAGGGCCAGTCTCCGGGCCATAATGTGGGTGTAAACGCTGTCATCACCGGCCCATCGGACATTTGCGGCGGTCCCGGTTTTGAATTCATGATACCCGATTTGAACAAAAACTGCACGGTAGACATAGAAGATCTTGCCCAGTTCCTTACGAAGTGGCTATGTAGTAATAGCCCTAACGACCTTGGTTGTGTAATGTATTGATCATTTTTTTATTAATCTGATACCAGGAAAGTTTTTTTGAAGAGATACTAAATTGATGAACGACAACGATAAATGTCGCTTTATCAGTTTGAATTTAGCCCAAGTTACGCAGTTGGCGAGACGGAAAGGCCTTTACGATAGTGCCAAGGCTATTTTTTATCAAAAGTCTTTGCTACAGTATGCTATTTTTCCATGTGTCACAAATGTTGCGGTAGTAACAGTCCCTGTGGGCCTTGATATGGTCGTCAAACTCCTTGTGAAGCTGACGTGCCACTGGCAGGGCTGCTTGGGCGGGGCCGGCAGCAGCTTCAACGTCGTATTAATCTTCGCCACCATGCCAAGATAAAAGGTGAAAAATTCTTAAAATCAAGTGTCAAGTTTAAGGGGCAGGCAAATTTCGCTCATAAGTCCTTACAATACGGGGTGTAAATCTTGAAAAATGGTAGTCAAGTATAATAATCCTTATACTTGATACCTTGTAATTCATACGGTGTCCACCAAGCTATAGAGAATACATGAAAGTGTAACAGGTGAATATCCGGAAAATTTCTACCGTAAATCATTGATTATGAGCATATTTTTGTAAAATCTGGTGTGACAGATCGTTTGTAATTGAATATTGACACACACTACTGTCCGGTTATAAGTCAAATAATAACAATTGGTTATGAAATTGAGCATTTTCATTTTGCCAGTCATTTTTC
>JAKJEP010000182.1 GCA_022705365.1 Planctomycetota bacterium
GCGTTGCTGACATATTTCTTGGCCGCGGCTTCGTCCTTGCCCGACAATTCAATCATCACGCTTTCCAGCGTCACCTTCATAACCGCCCCGCCATCCGCCTCCACCGACTCCACTTCCCGCACCATCACCACTTCTTCCCGGGTCCGGTTGGTGCCGACATCCTGCGGATCCTTGCCCGGCATTTCCAGCCAGCTTTTATAGACCCGCTCCCCCGTATAACGCACTTTCTCGACATCGCCGACCTGGTACGTGCAGCGTAATATCTGCTCCTGACATCCCGCTGCCAGTAAACCTGCCGCCAGCAAAACCAACACCAATACCTTTTGATTCCTTCTCATGGCTCACTCCTGTAATAAATTATTCCTTCGGATACTCGATCGTCGTTTGGATCTGATAATACATCTTGTTCTCACGGGTCTTCTTCCCCGTCGGCGCCACGCCTTTGGCCGGCACAATCCGGACCAGCATTTTCTCCTCCAGCTTCACCAGCCGCCCTTCCCCCGCCCCATATTGAATCTGCCCCTGCCCGCTCACCTCCAGAATCTTCATCCCGATCTTCCCTTTGACCTTCTCATACCGGGCCGGATACTGCACCGGCAAAGCCGCTCCCTCCGCCAGGGCAACCTCATAGGAAATATCGGCAATATCCCCCCCGGACTCCTCCCGGATATTCTCCACTTTATAATTCCTGGCCGCCATGACCGCTTCCGCCCGCGGGATTTCCGCAACCGCCTGCCTTTGCCAGTCCGCCCCCCCCTTCACCCGGTTGCCAGCCAGCTCCCCCCCCACTGCCGCTTCCGCATACTGCCGCAGCCGGCTTTCCGAAAATAAAAATGTCATTTGATCCCCGGCCGTCGAACCGAAAAACAAACCATCCATCGCCTGGCGGAGTTTCTCACTCACCTCGACAAATTCCGCCACCTCGCCTGCATCATTCAGCCGGACGGTATATTGCTGCCCCACTACATCCCGAAAGAAATTCCAGTACTCCTCCTTTTGCCGGTACCGCTTATCAGTTTTATCGTAGTCCGGCATTTGGGCTTGCGTGGCACTGTCGTAGTCGCAGTTCACTCCCATCGTATCCACCGAAGCCTTCAGGGCCGCAATTCGCACCGTCACCAGGCGGGGCATTCCCCCTTCCGCTTCCTTCACTTCATAAGTCATCCGCATTTCCGTTACTTTATGATCGGCTTTGGGAATCCCCAGCGGCAGCAGCATATCGCTTACCATCGAAACCTGCAAATCAAAGCGATCGCCCGCCTGCCAGGAAGCCGCCTGTCGGCTGGACGGCTGGCACCCCCCATAAAATAGACACACCAGTACCGCTATCGATAATAAACCGCTAAAATGCCGTTTTTTCGCCATCTCGAACCTTTTGAAAATGGGATGGTACAATTTCGCCATAAATCCTGAAACTTCGCAATCTCACAAACAGAATAGTAAATGATTCTAGTATTTTTTTCTTCGGCACGCAACTATCTTTTTCACAAATCTAAACATAAATCCCCTCAAATACAATGATTATATTGGATGGAACCGCCCAAAACCGCTCGGTCAACATAACGATAAGGGATCGAAAAACTTTTGACTCTGGCGTCATATTTGAATTGGTTACGCCTGCCCCGTAATCCTTCTGCCCTCCTCCCGCAAAATTCACACCCAACAAAAACCTCATAAATAGTTTCTAATTCTGGCTTTACAATCTTACAACCGCTTTTTCCTCCCGCTCCCGATTCCCCTGGCCATCTTCGGCAGCATCATTCCGTCCTATATTATCGGACCACCTCAACCGTCGCCTACTGAAATTTATCATACCTGGACAATTCTTATTTGCGTCCCAAGCCCTTATCATTTATACTATTAGGCTTATATAATGACGGAACCGTCAAAGGCTGATATTGACATCCAAAACGGCTTGGCTCCTCAACAATAAAGGGCCAGGGAACTTTTGATGCTGGTGTCTAATTTTGTTTAAAAACAGTAGATGAACGGAGTAACCAAATGACAGTAATGCGCTGGTTTCGCAGGAACAACAAAAAACTTATGGCCATTTTTGTCGTGGCCATCATGATTGCTTTCACCCTCCCCTCGATTATGTTCCAGGGCTCCGGCAGACGGGATCCCGGCAAAGATACCGTGGCCTTTTACCGCCAGCCCGACGGCAGCGAAACCGATATCTCTCGCAAAATGCTCATCGATTCCGAACTGAACTTGCGGATTCTGCAGGGGTTCGGCGCCGATGCCGTCACCTTTGCCGATATCTTTGGCGCCCAGCAAACCGGCCAGGAAGTCCGCTCTTCCGACATCGCCATTTACCTGCTCCTCTTCCCCGGCAGCCGCTACAGCCAGAATATCCGCTCGGCCTTTTACCAGCAGGCCCAGAGAATGGGATGGCTCATGGATGAGGAAAAAGCCGATACCGTCATGCGCATCATCGGCGCAGAGCCGAATAAGGCCAATATCTACTACCTTCTGCTTGCCAAAGAAGCCCGCCAGGCCGGGATCCAGGCCGCCCAATCCCAGATTGACCAGTTTTTGCAAAACCATGGCAAATACCGCCAGATGGGCCTGCCCCTGCCCAATAGCATCGCTTCCATCACCCAGGAATTCGGCATCTCCGAAAAAGCCCTTAAAAATGCCCTGGCCGAATATCTGGCGATTCTCCAGTACGGCCGGACGATTACCGATTCTCTGGCTCTCAGCGAACCGGAATTAAAAAAAACCATTCGGGATATGGTGGAATGGGAAAACATCACCGGGACCTTCGTCAGCTTCAACGCCCGGGATTTTATCGATCCCAACACCGATCCTTCCCCCGAAGAATTGGATAAACACTTCCAGGCCTACAAAACCAAAAAGGAAGGGGATTTCAATGACGAAAACCCCCACGGCTTTGGGTATATGCTCTCCGACCGTGTCCAGGTGGAATATCTTCAACTGGATTTAAAACTCGTCAAAAAACAGGTGGACGATCAATTTGCCCAGCTTGCCAGTAAAGAACAGGAAACCAAAGTAGAGCAGTACTGGTCACAAAACCGGGAGCGGTTCCGAATCCAGTTGCCGCCCGCCGAAGGCCAGGACAACCAGCAGCCCCAGTATAAAGACCCCGAATTCGGGGAAATCGGCATCTATACCAAAGCCGAACAGTTGCTGAAAAATTCTCTGATTCAGCAGGAAGCCCAGCGGCTCCTGGAGCTTTCCAAACAGCAGTCCCAGCAGGCTTCGGCCTCCCAGCCCGCCGATTACGCGAATCTGGCCAAACAGACCGAATCCCAGCCGCTCCCCCTGGCCTATGGCAAAACCGCCTACCTCTCCTACCAGGACGCCCAGAATTACCAGGATTTCCGCTCCGTATATAAAATCGCCAAAGGCCAGCCTCAGCAGGACCTTCTGCAAATTCTCTTTAGCTGCGAGCCGCTGCACAAAGGCTTCGTAACTCGCATAGAGGAACCCCCCGCCGCCCTCTTCGAAGATATCGGCCCGGTTCTCCCTGATGAATCCGCGCTGGAAACCGGTTCCGCCTATCTGGTCCGGATTACCGCGGTGGACCCGGCCCGGCAGCCGATATCCTTGGCGGACGACGGTCGGCTGGGACCGGCGGAAAACCTCCCACCCGACGCCGAGCCGGTTTTGGCTGAAACGGTAAAAAATGACTGGAAAAAACTGCAGGGCTACCTGGTCGCCCAAAAGAAGGCCCAGGCCTTCGCCCAGCAGGCCAAAGCCGACTGGCAGGCTGCCCTCACCGAAGCCAACAAAGCTCTGATCACCGATCCCAACCAGACCCCCGATCAGGGGCCGATTCAGGAAACCACGCTGGCCGATGTCAAACGCAATCTCGAATATCTCCAGCAGTACAGCCAGTATCAAAATTCTCCCAATATCTTCGCCGCCCTGTTTCGCAACACCCAGATGATCCGCAAAGCGATCGATTTGTTCAATACCTTCCCCACGGATTCCCCCTCCCTGCCTCTGCTGGATACTCCCGAAAATTTCAGTTGTACCGTTTTCAAGGATTTGCAGGCAACTCCCCCGGACGTGGCGGAATATCTGCGCCGCAAACCCATCGTTACCCAGAATCTCCAGCAGCAGAACCAGCAGTTGCTGGCCTTGACCCAGTTTAATCCGGTCAATCTCGAAAAACGAAACGGATTCCGAGAATACGTTATGGACACAAGTGATAAGGAGACTGAAAAATGAAAAACATGCAAAAAGTACTTCCGTTGATTTTCGTTTTCCTGTCCTGGCAGGCTGCCCTGGGACAGGATGCCCAGCAACCCAAACCAGAAGCCGCCCAGCCCGCCCTGCCGGACTCCGCCGTTCTGGTCACCATTGACGGGCAGACGCTCACCTACGGACAGGCAAAGATTCTGGTGGAAAACCGCCTGGCTCCCGACGAAGTCAGTGCCGCCAATCGCTGGATCGATATCCAGCTCAAGTACCAAAAGGCCCTGGAGAAACAACTCGACCAGAAAACCGATATCCAGTTCATGGTGGACATGATTAAAAAGCATTTCCTCTCCTATAAGCTGGATATGGAAGTGGCCGATTCCGTCCCTGCCGTCAGCGAAGAAAAGGCCCTGGAAGAATACAACAAAAACATCGCCCGTTATACCCGCCCGATGAACATCTCCCTCCAGCACATCACCGTCCAGGAGCGGCAGCAGGCCGAGAAAATCATCGAAGAGGCCAAACAGTCCGGCGCGGAGTTCGATGCCCTGGTGGAAAAATATTCCCAGGCCGCCGACAAATCCAAAAAAGGAAAAATCGACCGGCTGAACCTCGAAACCGCCAAACGCCAACTGGGTGAGGAAACCGCCCAGGCCCTGAAAACCGCCCAGAACAACGACATCCTGGGGCCTTTCCTGGGCATCAAGGGCTTTGAAGTCATCAAGGTCGTCTCCTACAAGCCCGAAGAAGTCATGGAATTTGCCAAAGTCAAGGACGGCATCCTCCAGGGCATGAAAGGCCAGGCCGCCGAGGAGGCCAAAACCAAACTGCTGGATGAGCTGAAAGCCGCCTCGAAAATGGAAAAATCACCGGACCTGCTCAAGCTGGAAGAAGAAGCCAAAGCCCGGCAGGAAGAAGCCCAAAAGAAAGCCGAAGAGGCCCGCAAAAACGCCCAGCCCAAAATTGGTATGGGCGGCAACTGACCGGCCCACAGCAACCATGTATTCCGAGTGTCCCTGGCCTTTCCCGGGACGCTTTTTTTTGGAGTTTTTCTGAACAATTTGGAGGCAAACTACCGGCTTACATGATAACCGGATATCATGGCGGTTTGTCGGCTGGGATTTCAACCGATTTTTCTCTGCAAGAGCGATTGAGGCGATCTTATTTGATAAACAGAATGCCCTTCAGCCAACCGCCCTCATACACAACGCACCACTCCGATGACTACCCCCTGAATCAAGACCTTATCCGCATAAATCGGTTCATATTCCGGATTGCACGGCATCAGACATATGCCTTCTTTGGCGTAATAAAATTTCTTCAGAGTGGTCTCCCCATCCTCCAGCAGCGCCACCACCATCTGCCCCTCGCTGGCCTGCCGGGTCCTCTTCACCAGCACATAATCCCCATCCCGGATCTGCTCCTCAATCATGCTATCCCCCCGCACCTGCAAAACGAAGGTTTCCTCCGGCGATCCGAACAGATGCGCCAAATCCAGCAAATCCGGATTCTCATACGCCTCCACCGGATACCCCGCCGCTACCTTCCCCCGAATGCCATATACCCCCGTGCGATCTTCCTCCTCCACCTCCCTCGGTAAATCCGCCTTCCGGGACGACCGATCCATCTCATCTCGCAATTTCACCCGCCGGTCAAGGATCAAAGAGTGTGCCCTGTTGGGCTGGCGATGCAGCAGCCCTTTTCGGATTAGCGACTCGACGTGCTCGAACACGGTGACCTTGCTGATGTCCAGCTTTTCGGCAATCTCCTGCATCGTCGGGGAATAACCATTGCTGTCCCGACCGGCACGGATCAGCTTCAAAATCTCGACTTGCCGCGGGGTCAGTATCACTGCTCCCGGTTCCTTTGTGGCTCTTTTCTTCCTGGCTGAAGGGGTCATTTTTGCTCCTCTGGCTTTCTATCGTCCTATAAAATTTAAATTTATTTATATCAATCGGCTCGGTATTTGCCAGCATCTTTGCCGGCGTATCATTTTTTACCTTCAAAACATCTTCCTGCTCCGCCCCGCCATATCCCAGCAGCCGCTGACCCCACCGGCTCAATCGCGCCCAAACCGAACATATCTCATTATTTATCAATAGATTATAATGAGATACCCCGTCCGGCCAACTCTTGCAATACTCCCCGCCCGGTCCAAACTTGCAAACCGCCGTCAAATCCAAACTCTTGCCGCTATGTACCATAAAAACCTTTCTATAACCCAAAATTCCGGCAAAAATCATCATTTTTACCATAAAATATTGTTCGGTATATGTTAGGTACTCTATTTATCGTCGATCCCATCGAAATTTGTTCACAAATTTTCTGTTATTTCATAAACCACTTCCCCACCGACCATTACCGCTACCGGCTCATTTTCCGACTCCAGAATATCCCGGCATGGCTCCCTGTCCGGCTTCGCCAGCCGTATCACGATCAAATCCGCCTCCTTGCCCGGGGCAAGGCTGCCGATGGTATCATCCCACCCCAGAGCCGCCGCCCCATTCCGCGTCGCCATCCGGATCACCGTCTCCGGCCCCACCGCCGGGTATCGCCGGTGCAAATACCGCATCTCCGCCAGCATACTCAGCGATGTATTACTGGCCAGGCTGTCAGTCCCAAGACACACAGGAATCCCGGATTCAAGCATCTTGGCAAATGAATGATCC
>JAKJEP010000183.1 GCA_022705365.1 Planctomycetota bacterium
ACAGGTTCTACCATTGTGGCATCCGTGCCCGGCCAAAACAGCTTTGCCCGATTCATCAAGCTGCCTCCTGTAGATAAAAAACGGATACATGAACTGGTTCGCTATGAAGCCATCCAGCAAATCCCTTTCAATATCGACGACGTGGAGTGGGATTGGCAGACCTTTGAAACCGCCGATAGTCCCGAAGTGGAGGTGGGAATCTTTGCCATTAAGCGGGAGCTGGTCAAAAAGGCTCTCCAGCCGTACAATCAGGCGGGCTGCCCTGTTTCCCTGGTGCAAATGGCCCCTATGGCCTTGTACAATTTCCTTCGATATGATGTAAAAAAAGTTAAAACCACCGGCGAAAAGCAGGCCGTGATTGCCCTGGACATCGGGGCCGAAAATACGGATCTGGTCATTGCCGATGGGGTAAAAGTCTGGCAGCGCAGCATCCCGATCGGCGGCAATCATTTTACCGCCACGGTGCAGAAGTCCTTCAAGCTCAGTTTTGCCAAGGCGGAGGGGATTAAACGCACCGCCAACACCAGCAAATATGCCCGGCAGATCTTCCAGGCCATGCGCTCGGTTTTTGCCGATCTGGCGGCGGAAATCCAGCGGTCCCTGGGATTCTACAGCAGCGGTAACCGCGATGTCCAGTTTCGGGAAGTCATTGCCCTGGGCAATGCCATGAAACTGCCCGGCCTGGTGAAGTTTTTGCAGCAGAGCCTGTCGATACCGGTCAAACGGCTGGACAGCTTTGAAACCATGAAGATTGCCCCGGATGTTTCCGTGGCCCAGTTGACCGAGTGCCTGCCCAGCCTGGGGGTCGCTTCCGGCCTGGCCTTGCAGGGCGTCGGCCAGGGGGAAATCGATATCAATTTGCTGCCCCGGGAGATTGCCCGACAGGGACAATGGAAACGCAAACGAAACTGGTTTGTAGGGGCCGCCGCCCTGTTTCTGGTCAGTTCCCTGACCTATTTTTTAATGGCGGTGCAGCAGGAAAGAGATATTCAATCCGGGGAAACGACGGCCAATGTGAATACCATCGCCAGCATACAGAGCGAGATTAGCAACCAAAATTCCGAAAAAGGAAAAATTGAAAAAGCGATAAAAGATGCCCTGAATGATATTGGAAGTCATGAAAAAATCTACCAGCAGGAGGACTATATTCCCTTGCTTCTGCAGGCCGTCAGCCAATGTCTGCCGCATGAAAACAACACCTCCGATCCGGATCAGGTTGCGCTCTATCAAGCCTATAGGAATGGGCAGCGCCAGGCGGTAATGGAACTGCCCCGCTCCCAGCGGAAACAGATTTTTATCCACGATATCAAGCTGGTCTATACGGAGGATCTCAGCCAGGATTTTGATACGGTGACGGCCCCCCTGGGCACGGAAAGCAGCCGGCCCAAAAGCATCGGTGGTTCTGCGGCAAATCCGATGGCTGAATATTTAAAAATGATGGGGATGGGAGCGGGGAAGGGGACAGGCGGTCTTCTCAAAAAGTCAGAAACCGGTGAGTCTGCAGCCGCCAAAGGGCAGGCCAAAGGATTCGTGGTGGTTATTGAAGGCAGCACCCCCCATCAGGACAACATCCGTTTTCTCTATCCTCCCGATGTCGGTGTCCAGCGGGACAAGTGGGGCTTTTTCACCCGGCTGCGGTATCTGGGCAAAACCAATCAGGAAATTTTGGCCGAACAGGAAGCGGCGAAGGCGGGAGGGGAAAAGAAGACGGCCGGTACCCTGAAAAAAGGGGATGCCAAAAAGGCCGAACAAACCATCGATGTGGAGCAATTGAGTGCAGACGAGAAATTTGCCTATAACCTCCCCTTCGTGACCTATGTGGCGCCGGATGCCGAAAATATTACCGACTATTTCGATCAGACCCAAAGCGACTGGATTAGCGGCGCTATCCCCGCCAATCAGCCCCAGGGAATCGGTATCTTGCAAGCGGAGGAGGAACCGGAAAATGAAAGGCGGCCGGCAGCGGCAGCACCGGGTAAGGCATCCAATAATCCCATGGCGGACTATTTAAAAATGATGGGAATGGGCGCCGGGGCACCCAGAGCCGCCGGTACGGCTCGTGCCGGTGGCGTGGGCGATGGGAAATTGCCGGTCTATGTGGATCCATTTACCCTGGAGCCGATCAGCAATACCTATAAGCGCAATGAAGCCGGTGAGATTGCCTATGACTCGGCCGGCAATCCGATCATTGAAAATCATGATTACTGGTTTCGCCTGAAATTGAAGGTGAAAATCAAGGAAACAGATACCGATACAGCGAAAAAGTAAGGCAGTGGACGAGAAGGAATAAACCCGATTCTTACCTGGAAAAATAAGCGAAAATGAAAATGCATTTTATCAAAAAAAGAGTGTTTCTTATTTCATGCCTGGCTGTCGTGGTCCTCGGTTTGGGGGCCTTTGCCTGGGGCGTATGGAAGACCTCCAGCAATAAAAAAGAATTTGAGACGCTGGCCCAGCGCTGCAAAAGTGTCGATTCCCTGTCAAATCAAATCATCCCGGAAAATGTATTGGAACAGATGAAAAAAAATGCGGAATTGGCAAATAACGACAAAAAAATTGTGCTGACCCTGGCGAAGGAGACCACCAGCCGGATTTTGCTTTCGAAAAATGTCTTTCCGCAGCCCAGAGGCGAGAATATCAGGGTATTCTACCGGGAATTCGGAGATCGCTATGTCAGTTTTCTCGAAACGCTTCTGGCCGAAGTCAATGCCGGCGATAAACCTAGCGAAGTGGAGGAAAACAAAACCCGCCAGGAATACGAACAGAACGTCAAAGATGACGCCGGGGGCGGTGCTGATGTAGGATTGCTCGGTCGCGGAGGCGGGCAGACGCAGGTGGAAAATCTGTTGGGGAATTTTCGCCGGGAACGCGCCAACAGTATCGGGCTGTATGCCAATTTTTACAGCTTTTGCGCCTATGATTACTGGCGCAACTGGAACAGCGGCGATAAAAATACCATGCTGGAGGATAGTTGGTACACACAGGTGGCGGCCTGGATTCAGGAAGATGTCATCCTGTCGATCAAAGAGGTGAACGGCCAGTCCCAGGCGGTTCCTACCTCGCCGGTCAAGAGACTGATTGAGATTGCCTTTAACGGCAAAGAAGCCAAATCCGAAACCACGGCGGCCGCCGCCGCCGCCCAGGGGACTGCCGCCGGCAATGTCCTGCCGGACTATGTCCTCCGAACCGTGTCCGGCTCATCCGGCTCAAGTAGCGGGGGCGGAGGGGCGACTTTGACCGGAACGATTACCGAACCCTGGACCGGACAGGCAAGCAATAACCTGATTGATGTCGTGCAGTTCCGGGTGGCCGTGGTGATTGATTCGGCCTATATCCAGGATTTTATGTCTGCCCTGCAGAGTAAAAAATTCTCCCTCGACCCGGAGACCGGCCAGATGCGGAATTTGCGGGACCAGATTACGATTCTGCAGATGCACATGGCTCCCCTGGATCTGGATGCGGAAATGCAGGAAGGGTATTATTATGGCTCCGGTGCTATTTCCCTGCTGCGCCTGGTCTGCGAATACTACTTTTTCAAAAGCGGGTATCAGGATTGGATGCCCGAACCCGTGAAAGGGCTATTTGAGGAGTCGTCGAAGGCCAAGACGAATATAAGTGATTAGCGAACGCAGAACGTATTGCGGTAAAGATGATATAGACAGGCATTTCACGGAATCCGTGATCTGCCCAAAGGAATTGATGCATGGCTAAAAAGAAGCAAAGTTTAAGTTTTTGGGAAGCGCATCTGGAAAAATTACTGATGGCGGCTTCTCTGGTGGTTGGCATTCTGGTGGTGGCGGTGTACTGGATTCAGCCGGCCGGAGTGGAAATGGAGGGTAAAATTCTCTCCGCTTCCGCGGCCACCCAAAAAGCGGCCGACCGGGCACGGGATATCCGCGAGCGACAAAAAAAACCGGCCTCCAATCCTCCGGAAGCATACCTTCCCCGGGCGGACTCCTTCATCAGCAGCAATCGGCAAATGCAGATCGTTAAAGATACCGAAAGGATGCCGCTCTTTCCTCCTCGTCAAATCGGCCACGAAATGATGGATGATCCGGATCGGGTCTATCAGATTCCGGAAATCCTGACCCTGAAAAAATTCACCGTGGATTTTACCCGTGCCATGGCCTTTGTTCCCCAGGAAAACGTGCCCGATGCCGCCAGTACCTCTACCAGTTCCGATGAAATGGAACTGGTGCTGAAGGATATCGATTTTGTCACGGTGGAGGCTGCCTATCCGCTGGCGGAGCTGCGGCAGCGGTTTCAAAACAGTTTTGCCGGTGAGCAGCTCCCACCCAAACAGCGGCTGGAACAATCTCGGCCCGTGGCCGCCGCCGTCGAACTCCAGCGGTCGCGGTTGCTGCCCGACGGCACCTGGGGGGAATACGAAAAGGTCTCCCGGATGCCTACCGATGAATTGGCCGGCAGTGAAATCAGCAATGAAACCTATTCGAATATATCCCCGGCCGAAATGGATGTGCTGATTGCCGTCAATCAGCAGCCCCATCGCCAAGCCATGATTTTGCAGCCCCAGCCCTATGATTTGGAAGATGGAAAAGAATGGTATCCTCCCCATGAGAAGGAAAAACGGAAACTGGAAGAGGAAAAGGAGAAAAAAGAAGAGAAAAAAACCAGGCAGGCCGCCGGCCCCAGGGGACAAAGAACCAAAACCGTAAAGAAAAAGACCGGCGGAGCGTCTGCCAATCCGATGGAAATGTATCTCAAGATGATGGGAATGGGCGGGGGAGGTCCCAAACCAACAACGCCCAAAACAGACCGTAAAACCGCCGAACAGCCGTTCCTGCCGGGTATGGAACCAGCGGAAACCGATTGGGATGCCGACGAAATTTATGTCTGGGCCCATGATGACCGGATTCAGCCCGGCGGCATCTACCGCTATCGGTTGCGCGTCGGTTTCTTCAATCCGATTGCCGGCCGCAACTGGTTCCCGGAAGAGCAGCAGGACCTGAAAAAACAGGTCGTTCTCTGGTCAGACTGGCAATACCCGCAAACCATGGTGAATGTCCCGGAACGGGTCCTGTTCTTCCCGAAATCCGCGGTTGCCTCTGCCGGCAATCCCGTCCCCTCTTCTGTGCGGGTGGATGTCTATCGCCGCGAAGATGGCACATGGAGAAAGCAGGCTTATACCGTGGCTCCGGGCCATATCATCGGCAAACCGGAAAAAATCAAGTCTGAATCCGGTGATTCCGAGGAAGAACTGACGGTGGATTTTACCACCCATATGACCATTCTGGATATTGTACCCGAAGTAAAATACTGGTACAAGACCGGCAGAACCTACCGGCCGATTTCTACCGTGGACATTATCTACCGGGATAACGAGGGTGTCATTAAGCGCCAGGGCGTGGATTCCCGCTCCTGGTCCGAAGAATACAAGAAGAAACAATCCCAACTGAACGATATTTTAAAAGAACAGGGAATAATGGAAAGCTGACCCGCTCCGCTCCTTCTAACGGATAAGGTTTTCCTTCTCCCCAATATCCGCCGCCGGAAAAAGGGGGGTAAGCGGCTGGGTTTCATTTGGAGCAATTTGCTGCCGATAGATAAGGCGGGTAGCCTGCCGGCTGCGAAGCTGGGCGGCAATCAGTACCGCGAGCGTGACAACCCACAGACCGGTAAAACGTCCGTAATAGTAAATCGTATCCATAAAATGCTCGCTGTGTAACTGGGCCGAGTATCGCTGGACCAGTTCCGGATACGCAAACAGCGTTCCCGCCAGAGACGGGCTGATCAGGCTTTGCCAGGGGAGCACCAGCACCATCACGATCAGCGAAAGGAAAAACGCCTTGCTGGCCGGCGCCAGCCCTCCCAGCCGGGATACCAACGACAGCTTCATCGCGATCAGCAGCGACAAACAGTAGAGAACCGCCGAAAAACTCATCACATAATTGCAGAGCGTGATCCCGGTTTCCAGCACGATAGCCAGGGATTCCGCCCGGTGCGTTTCCCTGCTTTCCGGCGAAGCCGGGGGGGTGCCTTCCGCCGTCGCTTCCGCCGGAGCCGGGCTGACAGCCGGGTCGAGATTCCCCAAAGTCACGATCCAGAACGACCCCTGTGTAATGACCAGCCCCGCCAGCAGCAGGCAAAAAAACAGGCAGCGGCTGCGCCGGAAGGAATCATACGCCTCCAGAGCGTCGGAATTGCGGTGCGTCGGGTACGGAATGCCATTGGCCGGATTCATCCTCTATATCTCCTTTCACTCTAACCTGTTGAAATTTAATACGATAGCGGATTGGTTCAGGGACCATCTTAAACATTAATATATACCTGTCAATCTTTTTCCCGGCGGATCGGCCGCCAATGACATAAAACCCGTAACGAAAGGGAATTAGGAAAACAAACCCGGTCCGGTTGACCGGCTTTTCCCTTTCGGGTATAATAGGATAGAGCTATAAAAAGCGTCAAATCATGCAATAGCGATAGTATGCCTTTCCCGAAAGGAGAGCCGTATCATGCGAATCACGGAATATCTCGATCAAAAGAAGGTGAATTATCAAATCAGTTCGCATCGCCCCTCTTTTACCTCCCAGAAGCTGGCGGCCGAGGAGCATGTTTCGGGCCAGTACATAGCCAAACCGGTCATTGTCCAGGCGGACGGAAAATTTTATATGTGCGTTCTGCCCGCCTGCAGCAAGGTGGACCTCGACGCCCTGCGCAGCCAGTTGGGAGCCGGCGAGGTGGAACTGGCCGATGAAGAGGAAATGGCCCAGCTCTTCCCGGATTGCGAACTGGGCGCTGAGCCGCCGGTAGGAAGCATGTTCGGCCTGGCCACCCTGCTG
>JAKJEP010000184.1:0-3544 GCA_022705365.1 Planctomycetota bacterium
GGTTTATCCCTCCAAATCGAAAGGAGAAAATGTTTATGACCGAACAGCATTCCACCCCGGAAACCGACCGGGTCCCCGCCGGCCGAAAAATCGCCTGGAGTTGCGGCACCTTCACCGATACGTTTATGGCCAATGGCCTGAACTACTTAACCATGAACATCTATAATGTAGGACTGGGGGTGGATCCCCGGTTTCTCGGCTGGGCCATGGGAGTACCGCGTATCTGGGATGCCATCACCGACCCGTTTATGGGCAACATTACCGATAATACGCGCAGCCGGTTTGGCCGGCGTAAACCGTATGTTTTTCTGGGTGCGATACTCTGCGGACTCATTTTCGCCCTGATCTGGATACCGCCGCTATCCTTATCCACAAGAGGCATAGGAATCTATTTTCTGATTATGGCATTCATATATTATACCGTCTATACTATATTTGTAGTTCCCTGGGGCGCAATGGGTCTTGAAATGTCCCTGGATTACCACGAACGAACCCGGATTATGGCCTATCGCACGTTTATTGCGGCCCTATTTGGCACCCTGTTAGGAACGTTATGGTGGCTGGCGTTCAAGCTGGGCGACGGTGACGATATCCGAGGCATCCGGTATGTGGGAATGATTTTTGGATTCCTCATGGCAGGTTTTGGAATCATTCCAACCCTTTTTGTACGGGAAAAAACCTCCGTCCAAAGCCAGCAGAAAATCTCTTTTCTGAAAGCCTTTTCCGCGACCTTCCGTAATAAAATATTCCTCCTGCTGGGCATCATTACCTTTTCGCTGATGCTGGGTTTGTTTCTGGCCAATCCCCTGGCCTTGTATATTAATATTTATTATGTGTACGGCGGTGACAAAGAAGCCGTTTCCCTGTTAAACATGATTGCCGGTATTGTCTTTCAAATAACCGGCCTGCTGCTGACCCCCGCCGCTGCCTGGTATGGAATCAAGGTGGGCAAAAAGAAAGCCCTGCTGTCCGGTCTGGCCCTGGTTGTGATCGGCTACTGCACCAGTTGGTTCTTCTTTACGCCGAAATATCCCTACTTGCAACTGGCAACTTTTGCCATCTGCGCACCGGGCCTGTCCTGTATCTGGGTGTTCACCAATTCCATGCTGGCGGATATTTGTGATCTGGATGAATTGAAAACCGGCCTGCGGCGGGAAGGAATGTATGGGGCGGCCTATGCCTGGTTTTGCAAGGCCAGCACGGCGGCTACCATGATTGTAAGCGGGTATATCATAAAATGGTCCGGATATATGAAAAATCTGGACATGCAGACTGATGCGACGATTTTAAAGATGCGCATCCTGTACGCTGCAATACCCATCTTTTTTATATCCCTGGCGTTTGTCCTGACCCTCTTCTATTCGCTGACGGAAGAGAAAACCCATGAAATCAGGCAGATCATTAATCAGCGGAAAAATCAGGACCATGCCAGCAGCCTGAGTACAGCCACAGGAGAATCCACCCCTGAATAACGCGGAACGATTTCGGAAAGTTTTATCTTTTGAATCCGTGGACCGGCTGCCGGTCATCGAGTGGGCTCCCTGGTGGGATCAGACCCTGGACCGCTGGTATCGGGAAGGCCTGCCCCACAGCCTCACGGACAATACCCTTATCGCCGAATATCTGGGCCTGGACAGTATGCGGCTCTACTGGGCCAGGGCGCTCTCGCCGGCCCTGCCGCCGCCCGCCGCGCACGGCGCTGCCCTCATCAGGGACGAAAAGGAATATCTCCATCATAAAAACCAGAACACCCTCTTTTCCGAGCAACCCTTCGACCGGGAAGATCTGCGGCAATGGGCCCCGAAAATCCGTGCCGGCCATACCATCATGTGGGCGGCACTGGAGGGCTTCTTCTGGCATCCCCGAAATCTGCTGGGGATCGAACCGCATTTGTATGCCTTCTACGATCAGCCCGGCCTGATGCACCGCATCAACGAGGATTTGCTGCAATACCACCTGAAAACGCTGGACCTGCTCTGCCAGTCCGCCACGCCGATATTTATCACCCTGGCGGAAGATATGTCCTACAATCACGGCCCGATGCTCTCGAAGAATTTGTTTGACGAATTTCTCGCGCCGTATTATCGCCAACTGCTCCCGGAGATAAAAAATCGCGGGATCATTCCCTTCGTTGATTCCGATGGGGATATTTACCCGCTGATCCCCTGGCTCCTCGAAGTCGGCTTCGAAGGTCTGCTGCCCCTGGAACGCATGGCCGGCGTCGATATCAACCGGATCCGAAACGAATTTCCCCGCTTCAAAATGATTGGCGCATTTGACAAAACCGTCATGCACCGGGGGCCAGCGGCCCTGGAACGGGAGTTTGAGCGGATTCGGCCGGTCATGCAATCCGGAGGGTACCTCCCCGGCGTGGACCATCAAACCCCGCCGGACGTTTCGCTGGCCAATTACCGGGATTATATTGCCCTGCTCAAAAAATTCAGCACAATGTAAATCCAAGTTCCGCGGCTACGGTTGAAAAAATCTCTAATTTTTACCCGGACATTAGAAAGAGACATATCATATTTTCAACTTTAACCGGAGCAAATTCAAGGCAGCGGTGGCGGCCCGCATGCGGACCATCTCGCGCTGGCCGGGAAAGACAAGACGCCGGACATCCACATTCTCCGCACTCGCCAGACCGATATAGACCAGGCCGACGGGCTTCTCGTCGGTGCCGCCGCCAGGTCCGGCAATGCCTGTGATTCCCAATCCGTAATCTGCCCCTGATATTTTCCGGGCATGGGCGGCCATCTCGGCGGCGACCGGCTCACTGACTGCACCGAAACGACTAAGCGATTCCGGGGCCACCTGCAATAACGCAGTTTTGGCCTGGTTGCCGTACACCACCCAGCCGTATGCGAAATAGTCGCTGGAGCCGGGGATATCGGTCAGCAGTTTTGCCGCCAACCCGCCGGTACAGGACTCGGCCAAGGCCACCTTCTGACCCCGCTGCCGCAGCAGCCCGCCGACCACCGAGGCCATCGTCTCCTCATCCGTACCATAGACATACTCACCCAGCTGCCGGCGGACCTCCGCCTCCACCGGCTCGATCAGGCGGCGGGCCTGGCCCTCATTTTCCGCCCGGGCGTTGATGCGGATGCTGATGATCCCGTGGGCGGCGGTGGTGTTGACCACCGGATTTTTCCCCCGGGCCATCATCTCGCCCAGCCGCTGGGCAATGTTCGACTCGCCTATCCCGAAGGCATGTAATGTACGCGAGCATATGACCCCGGCAGCCGCCCGGCCGGCCAGATACTGCCGCAGGCGCGGCTCGACCGCCAGCTCGTACATCTTCTTCATTTCCGAGGGTACGCCGGGCAGGAAAAAGGCCGGCGTCCCGCCGAGATCGGCCGCCAGACCCGGCGCTGTGCCGCAGGTATTCTCGATCACTTCACAGCCGCGGGGAATCATAGCCTGAATTATGTTCTTGGGAGACATCTTCCAGCCCATCCGGTCGAAAATCGTCTGAATCTGTTGCAGAGATGGCTCGTGCAGTTCCAGCTCAACGCCCAGCAGCCGGGCCAGGGCGTGGCGGGTCAGG
>JAKJEP010000184.1:3567-6800 GCA_022705365.1 Planctomycetota bacterium
TGGCGAGGATTAAATCTGACTCCCCGGCCAGCCGTTTCAGTTGCCGCAGGGTGGCCTCCAGATCGTCTCCGATTGTCACATGCTCACGAACCGGAATTCCCAACCCGGCCAGCCGCCCGCTCAGCCAGGCGGCATTGGTATCAACCGTCTGCCCCAGTGCCAGTTCATCCCCCATGCTGAGGATCGCTGCCTGCATCGGTGCCTCCTCCTCACACGTTAAACCGGAAATTGATGATGTCGCCGTCCCGGACCGGGTAGGTTTTGCCTTCCAGCCGCACCTTGCCAGCCGCCTTGGCCCCTTTCATATCACCGGAAGCCATAAAATCGTCATAATGGACGGTCTCGGCCCGGATGAATCCTCGCTGGATGTCGCTGTGAATCTCACCGGCCGCATCCACGGCATGGCAGCCGCCGGGAATGGTCCAGGCCCGCACCTCATCCTCCCCCACCGTCAAAAAGGAAATCAGATTCAGCGTACGATAGCACATCTGGATCAGGCGGTCGCGGGCGATTTCCTTCACCCCCATATCCTTCAAAAACTCCTCCCGTTCCGCCGCATCCAACTCCGCCAGTTCCGCTTCCAGCTTTGACGAAAGCAGAAAGGTCTCCCCCCCCGCCTGCTCCGCCGTCAGAGGGCAGGCAGCCGAGAGCCGGTCTTCGTTGGTGTTCACTACCACCCGACGGGGCTTGAGCGTGAGAAAACCGAAACTGCGCACGACTTTTTCTTCCTCTTCATTCTGGATAATCTCGCGCAGCGGCCGCATGTTTTCCAGGGCCTGGCTGCAGCGCTGCATCAGGGCCAGTTCGTGTTTGTCCTGATCGACGGACTTGATGGGCTTCTGGATTTGCTTTTCCAGCCGTTCGATCCGATTCAAGACCAGTTCCAGGTCCGCCAGAACCAATTCCGTATTTAACTCCTCCAGGTCCCTGGCCGGATCGATACGATTTCGATACGAGGCGACGGAATCGTTCTGGAAGGCACGGACAATCACTACCAGCATGGCCGCCTGCCGGGCCTGGGCCACCGTCCGCCGGGCTTCCTGGCGGCTGGGCTCATCGACAAAACTCAGGCCGGGCAAATCCAGAAACTCAATCGTGGCGTAGGTATGTTTTTTCGGCTTGTAAATCGCCGCCAGACGGTCCACCCGCTCATCGGGCACCTTCACGATGGCCTTGTCCGCATGATGGGTGACACCCGCATCCGAATGGACATGGCCCTCGGTAATGGCCCGAAACAACGTGCTCTTACCCGACTGGCTCAATCCTGTTAATGCGACCTGCATGGCATATCTCCTCAATCGAAAGACGGCAATCCGGTCTGAATTCCTTATAAAGACGCCAGCGTCAAAAACTCGCAGTCCCCTTGTTATTGGGGGGCCAGAGATGTTTTTGGAAGTCGATATTGACTTTTGGCGTTTCCATCTACAAAGGTTTATTTTCCCATCGGAAAGGCCAAATGTCAATTTTTTTCCAGAGATTGCGCTACTTTGCCAGGATACTGCTACGCAGCCGGAAAAGCTCCCGGAAGGCCCGCAGAATGACTTTCCAGCTTGCCCCGCTCTGCCGACCGGCCACGCGCGGATAATGATGAACGCCCCGCTGGGTGATGGTGTAGCCGGCCCGCTGGGCACGGGCGAGAATTTCCGCATCAATCAGGGCGCCCTGGCTGTGCATCTCGATACGGTCGAAGATTTCCCGTTTATACAGCTTAAAGGCACAATCCACATCGCGCAGCCTCAAACCGAGCGTCCAATTCACCAGCTTGGTCCAGGCCCAGGCGTTACACTTGCGAATCCAGGGATCCTTACGGTCCAGCCGGTAGCAGCTTACAATATCCCACTGCTCCATCAGGGGCAGCAGGGGCGGCAGTTCCTCCATATTAAACTGGCCGTCGCCGTCGGTATAGAACACCAGTGTTTTGGTCGCTGCCCGGAAGCCGCTCTGTAATGCCCCGCCGTAACCGCGGTTGACTTCGTGATGTACGGCCCGGATGTGCGGATTTTCGCCGGCTAGCCGGTCGGCGATTTCCCGCGTCCGGTCCCGGCTGCCGTCGTTGACGATAATCACTTCGTAATCGTCGCTGATGGATGGCAAAACGGCCAGGGCCTGCTGCGTGACCCGCTCCACATTGGCTTCTTCATTATGGCAGGGGAAGAATACCGAAATGCTGACTCGATTGGTGTCCATAACTGCTTGACTCCGCGGGGAAAAAACCATCAGGGATTTTCCTTTTTCTTTTCCGCGTTCATCTGGATAATTCTGGCGAAAACTTCCTGATGAATCGGGTCATCCTTGCGCAGAAGAATTACATCAAAGTCTTTATTTTGCCGGGGTGTGGGTATATTGGCAACTGTCAGCCAATTCTTGGAATCTTCCAGGGCCTTGATCAGTCGGTTGGAACCGCTTTGGGGAGGAAACTCGACATGGCGAAGTAAAGCCACGTTAATGCCTTCCTGTTGTAACATCTGATCGTACTGTTTGGCATCGATATAGCCGGCGGCGGCCTGGATCTTTCCCCAGGTTTGATAGTGTTCCAGCGAATAGGCGGCCTGCGCCCGGCCATCCATAAACACCTGACAGGGAGGCCGGCCGGTTTGGGGATCGGGGGTTTGGCCATAACAGATATACCCGCCGTTAGTCCAGCCGCCCAAAACCATACCCCGAATCTGAAGTTTGTTAAAGACCTCCATCGCTCCCACCGGCTGATCGACGATGCCTACCATATACCAGAAGATATCCGTTTTTCGCCTTTCCTCCCGATAATAGTTATTCCACATGAAATGGACAGCCACTATCGCGATAATCACTGCTGCAACCACACTCCCGCCTGCCAGCGAACAGCCCAGCGGCCGGGGCATGGAAGGAACCGTCACCAAGGTTCCCGGCTGGCGGCGGTGCAGACGCATCATGCCGATCATCTCCACAATCTCCTGCATCATCCGGGCCACAAAGGGGGCCAGGACCACCCCACCCAGAAAAACGAACCGCCGCGACTGAATAGACATATAGAGGGTAATGGCAATGACTCCAATCCGGGCCAGATCGATGGCAGGCCAGGGGACCGATTCAGCCATCAGGCGATGTCGGCGGCCGCGCGGCTGGGGAAACCGGGGCTTGAGAAGATACAAAATCCACCATACAATAAAAGTAACCGCCAATATCCCGATAAACCAGAAATAAGGCCCTACATTTCCAAAGCCTTTCTCATAAATCGGTTTCCACTCCGCTACCTC
>JAKJEP010000185.1 GCA_022705365.1 Planctomycetota bacterium
GGGTCCCCAGCAGCGCAGAACTGAAATACGTCACGTTGGCAAAGCTCAGCAGAAAATGAACCGGCGATTTCTCCTTTACCACCGCGAATAACGATTTGCCGATCTCGTTCACGGTCAGCTCGTCCACCGCATAGACTTCCTTATCCAGAAATTCCGCGACGGTAACGCCTCGAACCTCTCGGAATGACAATTTGGGACTTTTCATAGTACTACCTCTATCAAAATATTCCTGATTCTATATGGAAAATGTACAATCATTTCTGCTTGCTCAGGATAAACCTGCGTCGTGAAAACCATTCCTTTTTATGGACAGGCCCCGGCGGTTTGTGCCACTGACAGTTTGTCGTGCGGGCGCAGCAATTTATAATTGCGGCCGCACAGCAGGTTCTCCAGCTTCCGGCAGAATTCCGTATCGGGTTTCACCGAAGTCTCGATCTGAAGGACCACCCGCATTCGGCTGGGAGTTGCGATCTGCACATACACCGGACATTTGCCCGGATGGCTGCGGCAGAGATTCTTAAACTGCTCCAGCTTCTTCTTCTCCACATTTTTTTCGTCAAACTGGATAAAAACCGCATCCGTCAGCATCTCCTCCGCACAGTGCATATCATAAACCGCCTGGACCTTGATCGACGGATCTTCCCTCCGAAAATCCACCGTCCCCCGCAGAAATACCATCTGATCCATCTGCATCAAATATTCATACAGCGCCAGGCTGTCCGGAAAAATCACACAATCGACGCTGCCGTTCAAATCCTCCAGCGTAAAAATCGCCATCCGCGCCCCCGCGCCCCGCCCGTTTTTGGTAACACAGAAGCGGATCCGCGAAATAATCCCCCCGATAATTACTTCCGTATTCGCCGGCAATTCCCGCAGCGTATTGGAATGCGCGGTACTGTAATAATGGATCTTCTCCGCATACTGGGCCAGCGGATGCGAGGTCACATACATCCCCAGCACTTCCTTTTCATTTTGCAGCAGCAGCGACTCCGGCCACGGCGCCACATCCGGCAGCTTGACCGATTCCTGCTTCACTTCCTGATCCTTCTCGAACATATCGAAAAAGCTCATCTGCCCCATTTGCTTGTCTTTTTGCACTTTCGCGCCGCTGGCCATCGCATCTTCCAGCGCCGCCATCATCTGCCCCCGATGGCCCCCCAGGGAGTCGAATGCGCCCGCCTTGATCATCGCTTCCATCGCCCCCCGGTTCACCAGCCGGCTGTCGATGGACTGGCACAAATGATAAATACTTTCAAACGGCCCCGCCTCCTCCCGCGCCCGGATAATCTCTTCCACCGCCCGCACCCCGACTCCTTTCACCGCCGTCAGCCCAAACCGGATATGCTCCCCCTGGCCATTACTGTCCTCAGATTCCTCTTCGGCCGCACCGGCCGTTTTCCCCTTTTTCTTCTTCGTCGGGTTCTGCTTGTCATAAATGACCGTAAAATCGGAAAAACTCTCATTGATGTCCGGCGGCAGAATATCGATCCCCATCTGCCGGCATTCGTCAATATATTCGGCCACCTTCTCCGCCGATCCCATTTCAAACGTCAGCAGCGCCGCCATGAACTCCGTCGGATAATGCGCCTTGAAATACGCCGTTTGAAATGCCAGAATCGCATATTGGCTGGAGTGGCTCTTGTTGAATCCATAGCCCCCGAACCGCTCGATCAGCTCAAAAATTTCCTGGGCCTTCTCTTTGGCAATCCCTTTCGAAAGGCATCCGGCCAGAAAGGTATCCTGCTCGGCCTGAATGATGCTGTGTTTCTTCTTGCTGATCGCCTTGATCAGCCGGTACGCCCGCGCCAGCGGCAGGTCCCCCAACCGGTTCAGGATCTGCATCACCTGCTCCTGATACACCATGATCCCGTAGGTTTCCTTGAGCACCTCTTCCATGATCGGGTGCGGCAGCGACCAGCTCTGTCCGTGCTTGCGGCTGTTATAATCCGGAATCAGCGTCATCGGCCCCGGCCGGTAGAGCGCATTGGCCGCAATCAAATCTTCAATCCGGTCCGGCCGCATATTCTGCAGCAGATCCCGCATCCCGTCCGATTCAAACTGGAACACGCCCTTCGTCCGGCCTTCCGCAAAAAGTTGCAGCGTCTTCGCATCCGTCAGGTCGATTTCATTCGGCTCGATGTCCACCCCCTTGCCCAGCTTCACCAGTTGCCGCGCCCGCTCTATCGTCGAAAGCGTCCGCAGCCCCAGAAAATCCATCTTCAGCAGCCCGACCTTCTCCACCGTCGGGCCGTCATACTGGGTGATGATTTCCTCCGAATCCGCCGCCTTATACAACGGCAGAAAATTCGTCAACGGCTCATCCGCCACCACCACGCCCGCCGCATGAACCGAAGCATGACGCGCCAGCCCTTCCAGCCGTTTACCGATGTCGATTACATTCTGTATTTTCGGGTCCTTTTCGCACCATTCCTTGAGCTGGGGTTCCTGCTCCAGCGCCATCTCCAGCGTAATCCCCAGCGTATCGGGTACCAGCTTCGCCAGCTTATCCGCCTCGCCCAGCGGCACATTCAGCACCCGGCAGACATCCCGGATCACCGCCCGCGCCTTCATCGTCCCGAAGGTTATGATCTGCGCCACCTCCCCGTATTTCTTCCGCACATAATCAATCACCTCCGCCCGCCCGTTCTGGCAGATGTCCACGTCAATATCGGGCATCTCACTCCGCTCCGGGTCCATGAACCGCTCGAACAGCAATCCGTAACGCAGCGGGTCCACATTCGATATCCCCAGCGCATAACCCACCACCGTGCCCACCCCGCTGCCGCGCGTCCCGCACGGAATCCCCTTCTCCCGCGCATAATGCATGAAATCCCACACGATCAGGAAATAACTGGAAAATCCTTTGCCCCGGATTACATCCAATTCATGGTAGAGCCGGTCCTTGATCTCCTGCGTAACCCGCGGATATTTCTTCTTCAAGCCCTTCAGGCATAATTCCTCCAGGTATTCATCCGCCGTTTTTTTCGCCGGCGGCCGGAATACCGGCGCATGTTTGGTCTTGAAATCCAGCGCCAGCTCGCAGCTCTCTGCAATTCGTACCGTATTGTCACACGCCTGCGGCCACTGCGGAAACATCACCCGCATCTCCGCCGGACTCTTCAGATACAGTTGCGGCGGATATTTCATCCGCTTGTCATCCTCCAGCGTCTTGCCCGTGCTGATACAGCACAGCACATCATGAGCCGCATAGTCCTCCGCCGTCAGAAAGTGCACATCATTGCTTGCCACCAGAGCCGCTCCCACCTGCTGGGCCAGATCCGCCAGCAGCGGATTCATCGCGTTCTGCTCCTGACAATGCGACTGAATCTCAATAAAAAACCGGTCCTCTCCGAATAATTGCAAATAATATTCCGCCGTCTTCCGGGCCTGCTCCATATTCCCCTGCGACAGCGCAATCGGAATTTCTCCGCCCAGACACGCCGAGGTGCAGATCAATCCCTCCTGAAACTGTTCCAGTACCGCCCGGTCGATCCGCGGCCGGTAATAAAATCCCTCCAGATACCCGATACTCGCCAGCTTCAATAAATTCTTATACCCCTGCAAGTTCTGGGCCAGCAGAATCAAGTGAAAACCCGCATCACTGATTCCCCGGGCTTCCCGGTTCGTCCGGGCGCCCGGCGCCATATACGCCTCCATCCCGATAATCGGCTTAACCCCCGCTTCCAGCGCCTGGTTGTAAAAAGTAATTGCCCCAAACAGATTCCCGTGATCGGTTATCGCTAAACTGTCCATTCCCAATTCTTTACAGCGATTCACCAGCTTCTTGATACTGTTCGCCCCGTCCAGCAAACTATATTCGCTGTGGACGTGCAGGTGCGCAAATCCTCGATCTTCCATGATACGTTCCTGATTCTCTGCCATCCGGGCCGCCAGCCGCCGGTTCAGAACCGGTCACAAACCACCCGGTAATTTCTATAACATCATAATATACACATGCTTACGTTGCTTTATCCAAAACCGGACTCATCCCAACGTCTATCACCCTTCCCATCATATCCCGATATCCCTCCGCTCTCAACGGTAAAAATCTTTCCCCCGAAATTCCCGCTGCGCCTATGACTTTTCCCGATTTAGCACCTATAATTATCCGGATGATATATGCTGTACCCCTAAAATTTCCCAAAATATGTTTGCTTGGCCATATAATAATGACTATACTTAAATTCTTTATATAAGTGAGATTTTATGCTGTTTATTGTGTTTAAATGGTGTTATCATAACCGCCGCATAGATCTGCAACGGGACTCAGCTCAGGATATTCGTTTCTATTTTTTACAACGTCTCAGGTAATTTTTTAGAAGGAGCCTAACTATGCCGATTGAGGAAATTTCAGAGATCCCGACCTACGACATTCCCCAACCCATCAAAGGTAAGACTGATATTGATTTTAATAAATATCAGCAGATGTACAAACGGTCTGTCCAGGACCCCGAAGGTTTCTGGGCTGAACAGGCTGAAAAATTCGTAACCTGGCAGTCCAAATGGAATAAAGTTTTGGATTGGAACTTTACCACCGCCAAAATCAACTGGTTTCGCGGCGGCAAGCTGAACGTCAGCTACAACTGCCTCGATCGCCATGTCGAGGCCGGTCACGGCGGCCAGACCGCCATTATCTGGGAAGGCAACGACCCTCACGAAGACGCCCATCTGACCTACCAGCAGTTGCTGGACGAGGTCTGCCAGTTCGCCAACGCCCTCAAAAAACTCGGCGTCAAAAAAGGCGACCGCGTCTGTATGTATATGCAGATGATTCCCCAGCTTCCCATCGCCATGCTCGCCTGTGCCCGCATCGGGGCCATCCACAGCGTGGTATTCGGTGCCTTCAGCCCTGATTCCCTCACCGAACGGATTAACGATTCCACCTGCAAAATCCTCATCACCCAGGATACCGCCCTCCGCGGCAAAAAGAACGATATCCCCATGAAGACCAACGCCGATGAGGCCGTCTCCAAATGCCCCAGCATCGAGCATATCATCGTCGTCAAACGCACCGGCAACGAAGTCCCTATGAAGGCCGGCCGCGACCTCTGGTGGCATGAAATCGTCAAATCCGAATCCACCCAGTGCCCCTGCGAACCCATGGATGCCGAGGACCCCCTCTTCATCCTCTATACCTCCGGTTCCACCGGCCATCCCAAGGGCGTCCTCCACACCACCGGCGGTTATCTCGTTTATGTCGCCTTAACCCATAAGTACATTTTTGACTATCAGGAAGGAGATATCTTTTGGTGTACCGCTGATATCGGCTGGGTCACCGGCCATAGCTATATCGTATATGGCCCCCTCTGCAACCGGGCCGTCAGCCTCATGTTTGAAGGTGTGCCCAATTACCCCGATTTCGGCCGTTTCTGGCAGGTCATAGACAAACATAAAGTGAATACCTTCTACACCGCGCCAACCGCCCTCCGCGCCCTCATGAAGGAAGGCGACTCCTGGCCCCTGAAGTACAACCTCTCCTCCCTCAAAGTCCTCGGCACCGTCGGCGAGCCGATCAAAAGCCCCGAATGGCACTGGTATTTCCGCGTCGTCGGCAAGGAACGCTGCCCCATCGTCGATACCTGGTGGCAGACCGAAACCGGCGGTATCCTCATCACCCCGCTGCCCGGCGCCATCAAGACCAAGCCCGGTTCCGCCACCCTGCCCTTCTTTGGTGTTCAGCCGGAGCTGGTCGATGAAAACGGCAAGACCATCGAAGGCAACGGCGTCAGCGGCAACCTCTGCATTAAATTCCCCTGGCCCGGCATGATGAGAACCTTGTACGGCGACCACAACCGGTTCATCCAGACCTACTTCACCATGTACCCCGGCAAATATTTCACCGGTGATGGCTGCCGCCGCGACGAGGACGGCTATTACTGGATTACCGGCCGCGTCGATGACGTCATCAATGTCTCCGGCCACCGCCTGGGCACCGCCGAAATCGAAGGCGCCCTCGGCAAGCATCCCGCCGTCGCTGAAGCCGCGGTCGTCGGTATGCCCCACGAACTCAAAGGACAGGGCATCTATGCCTATGTCACCCTCAAGACCGGCCAGCATTCCTCCGACGAACTCATCAAAGAACTGCTCAAGACCGTCCGCAGGGAAATCGGCCCCCATGCCACCCCCGACAAAATCCAGTTCACCCCCGCCTTGCCCAAGACCCGGTCCGGCAAGATCATGCGCCGCATCCTCCGCAAAATCAGCGAAGGAGCCGTGGAGCAGTTAGGTGACACCTCCACCCTGGCCGACCCCTCCATCGTCGAAGCCCTGGTCGAAGGCCGTCAATAAATTTTTGTCGGCGAACCCCCAAAATCAAAACGGCAGAGTCTCACAAAGCTCTGCCGTTTTTCTATTCTTCCCGACCCGGCAAGGATCCAACTCCTTGAGGCGGTTAGTTTCCCATATGTTTTCTCATCTCATTGCTGAGGCATTTCCACCAGGCTGGTAACCTGAATAACCCGTATCTTGCTGAAGGTGTCCAGCTCAGACGGCCCCGACAGGGTGACTTTTTTCCCCACCCATTGCGCCAGATCCAAACCCTCCGTCTGGGCCACTGCGTAATAAAGAATCTGTTCCTGATCGTCTAATACCAGATACCGCCGGTTTTTATTGGGCGCAGTAAAGATCGAAGACTCAGCAATCCGCCCCGTCACCACCAGGTCTTCCACTTTAAGGGGCTTCACTTCCGCCGCCAGCTTCTGTAGATTGTCATGGATACCGGTAATCGTCACGGCCAGCGTTTGATCCTGCTGCTGCGACTTCCGCTGGATATCCTGGGCCATCATGCTGATTTCCACC
>JAKJEP010000186.1 GCA_022705365.1 Planctomycetota bacterium
TATAAGCCACCGCCTGCTCATCGGCGGCATGGTCCAGCTCGAAATCCATACCTTCCCGCATGAACTGCCGGGCGGACGCGGCCACCTCCTCCAGCAGCTTGCGGCCATTAAGCTGGAACCCCTGCAGGAAATGCCGGTCCTCAATCTGCACGTGGCGGAGCATAAAGATGTCCCCGCCGAAAATCGCGCCGGGATTCCCGGAATCGGCAACCATCAGCGGCACAAACGGCTCGATGCGTATCTGCACCAGATCCGCCGCGGAATCATCGGGCCTCTGGACAGCCGCAGGAGCAGGGACATTTCCTCTCTGCTTGAAAACACCTTCCACCTGTAATCCCACCGGCGGCACGAGGGCTGGTTCCGCCGCTGCCATGATAGCCGGACTTGGCGGCGTTGGTTCAGGCAGCGCATCTGATTCCGATGTGTCTTTTTTATCGGCGCCGTAGGATAACTTCTCGGATGTTTCCTCTTCCGGCTTATTGCTCAGCGGCAAGGAAGGTTCCGAGGCGGGAAGGGAAGGCTGTGACTCCATTTTTTGCCCGCGTCTTTTATTCAGGGTCAAATCAAGCCGGTCTTCCGGCTCGCCGGCGTTGCGAATGTTTTGCTCCACCGTCGCCCGCTGCTGGGTAATCACCTGTTCCTTGCGATCGGATTGCTGAAGACTTTCGATTTTGAGTTCACTGCTGCTTTGGCGACGAGCTTTCCCCAGCGTTCTCTGGGGAGCGGATTTCACCGAGGCCCCCTTATCCTTTGGTGAATCATAGGCATCTCCACCGGTTTGAACTCGGTTGGCATATTCATCCATTTTGCGAAATCCCGCCGCCGCCTCCGGGATTTTTTTATCGGCTTCCGCCCAGGTATCCGGCCAGGAGCCGTTCAGCACCGGCAGCAGGCTGTCTTTGATCTTTTGCAGATACTGCCGGGCCGGAGTCATTTCTTGCCGGTTCTGCTGCGGCGCCGGTTGCACATTGTAAAAAGGGCTGATGACCGAGCCGCCCGGCTCAATCTGAAAGTACCCGTAGGCCAGCCCGTGTTCCATCTGGTCCCCCAGCGGCGAACGCAGCAGGGCCATCTGCGAACCGGCCTGATCCGCGACATTATCAGGGACATAATAATACTGGTAATCGGTATAAGGCCGCTTCTGTTCGGTCAAAATAAACCGGTCCAGCTTGCCCTTGACATCCTGCCGGATCTGCTCGGCGACGGAGGCAAACTCCGCGTACCGCCGGCCCGCCAGCCCCTCCCGTTGCAGGCGAATGGCTCGATACCCCAGCCCGCTCAGCCCGCACAGGCTGAGAAAAATAAGAATCGATACGATTATCAAACGCCGGTACATACCAAACGGGTCCTACTCATTTTCATATTTATAGCCGGCGCCGCGCACGGTTTTAATGATTTGCGGCTCGGCGGTGTCCTTCTCGATCTTCGCCCGCAGTTTGGCAATATGCATATCCACGGTCCGCGTCCCCAGCTCCGTCATGCTCTCGCCCCAAACCTTCTCGTACAGCTCGTCCCGGCTGATGATCCGGTGCGGGTGAGCGGCGAAATACTGAATGATCTGGGCCTCGCGGGTGGTAAGCTCCACGCTGCGGCTGTGGTTCTTCACGGTCAGGGCGGAAATGTCCGCCTCCCAGCCGCCAAAAGAAAACCTCTGCCCCACCGCCCGGCCCGGACTCATCCGCCGCAATACCGCCAGTATCCGCGCCAGCAGTTCCTCCAGCGAAAAAGGCTTGGTCATGTAATCATCGGCCCCCAGATTCAGCCCGCTGATCTTCTCCTGCTCCTGCCCCTTGGCCGTCAGCATGATAATCGGCGTCTGCAAACCGCTCTGCCGCCACTGTTGACACAATTGCTCCCCGCTGATCTTCGGCAGCATCAAATCCAGCAGAATCAGATCGAACCGCCGCTCCGCCGCCAGCCGCTGCGCCTCCAGGCCGTCCACCGCTTCGGCGGCCGCAAAATCATGATACTCCAGAAAATCCTTCAGCCCCTGCCGGATCTTCGGCTCATCTTCCACGATCAATATATTCACTTTTGTCTGCATAGGCATCCATCCAAAATACGGATATTCCGCTATTCCATTATACCGTATCTCGTGCCCGCCGGCATGTAAATGTTCTGTAAAAAAAGATGGTCCGGATTTTACATCCAATTTACTTGGAGTTCAAGGATTTTGATTTCATAATTCAGGTAGTGATAATGTCCGTTTTCTGGCAATACCTTGAAAGGAGCGTACCATGAAAATCCGATCCAAATGCACAAAGGCAGTCCTGGTTCTAACCGTTTCCCTTTTAGGGATGAATACCGCCTGGGGCAAATCCTTTCCCTCCCCCGTCACCTTCGATCTGTCGCTGGACAAACCCGTACTCCACGCCGATCAGCCGCAGACAGCCTATCTGCGGATCGCCCTCAAGGGACTATGCATCGAACGCGAGCAATCCCGCCCGCCGGTCAATATCGCCATTGTGATCGACAAGTCCGGCTCGATGGGCGGCGAAAAAATCGCCGAAGCCCGCAAGGCCGCCATCCTGGCGGTGGAACGGCTGGGCGGTGACGATATTATTTCCGTCGTGACCTACGATTCCGGCGTGAACGTATTGATTCCGGCCACCAAGGCTACCGACAAGGAATCGATTTGCCAGCTCATCCGGTCCATCCAGGCCGGCGGGAGTACCGCCCTGTACGACGGCGTCAGCCAGGGCGGGCGGGAACTGAAAAAATTTCTGGAACCCGGCCGGGTCAACCGGATGCTGCTGCTCTCCGATGGTCTGGCCAATGTCGGGCCGCAAACCCCCGATGAATTGGGCCGCCTGGGCGGCTCTCTCATCGAAGAGGGCATCTCCGTCACCACGATTGGGCTGGGACTGGGATATAACGAGGACCTCATGACGCAACTGGCTTATAAGAGTGACGGCAGCCATTATTTCGCCGAACAGGCAACCGACCTGGCGGGTGTGTTCAACAGCGAATTCAACCGTGCCCTGGCGGTCGTCGCCCAGGAGATTCAGATCGAGATCGTCTGCCCGGCAGGGATCCGCCCCGTTCGGCTGCTGGGGCGCCAAGGCCAGATTCAGGGGCAGACCGTCAAGGCCTATATCAACCAGCTCTTCAGCCAGAGCGAGAAATATCTGCTGCTGGAAATGGAAGTGCCCCCGATGGCCGGCGATACGGCCCGGACCGTAGCTGCCGTGCGGATAAATTATGGGGATATGAACACCCATACCACGCAGGAATGGGCCGGCAGTACGGGCGTCACCTTTTCCGCGGACGCAAAACGAGTCGAATCGAATACCAATGCCCGGGTAATGGTCGATGTCGTGGAACAGATCGCCATCGAGCGGAATAAAATGGCGCTGCAGCTCCGGGATCAGGGGGAAACGCAAAAAGCCGAAGAAATGCTGAAGAGCAACGCCAGCTATTTAAAAGAATATGGCGCGAAATATAATGCCCCTAAGCTGGATGAATACGCCGAAGACAATCGCAAAGACGCCGACAATCTGGATGAAAACAACTGGACCCGGCAGCGAAAGTCCATGCGCGCCTCCCAGTTCCAGCGCGAAACCCAGCAATCAAATTAAATGGTTGTAAAAACAACCATCCAGGCTCCGGCTATGTATCCAAGCCCCGACTATGTATCCAAGCCCCGACCGTAAGGGAGGGGGTAAAATTGTTTTCATTCAAATTAAGGAGCAAAATATGAAAAAGGCTATTGCACCAATAATTGTTTTCCTGTTAGTAACAACTTGTCAACTCACCTTCGCCAACGCCGCCGCCACCACGGGGGCCATCTCCGAGGTCACGGTCTATCGCGGCCAGGCCCTGGTAACCCGCTCCCTCGATCTGGAGGTGCCCTCCGGCAGTTCCGAGATTGTCGTTACCGGCCTGCCGCACCAGATTGTATCCGAAAGCCTTTATGCCCAGGCCTCCGGGGACGCGATGGTTCTCAGCGTCCGCTATCGGGAGCAGGCGGTACAGGAGGATACCCGCGAAGAGGTCAAGCAGCTCGATGCCAAAATCGAAGACATGAATCGCCAGATCAAACATACCCAGAAAAACCTGGAACACGGCGGCAATTTGCGGGGCCGCTATGAACCATTCTGGAACCTCTCGACGACCACCGCCAACCACGATTTCGACCGGGCTTTACTGCAATATGAACCCATCGAAAAACTGACCGGCTATCTGGAAGGGAAAATGACCCAACTCCATGAAAATGCCCTGAATCTGGAAGATCAACTGGAAGATTTGCAGAAGGAACTGAATCTGCTGCAGCGCCAGCGGGAAGAACTGGCCGCCGGCCGCTCCCGCACCGAACGGGAAGCCGTACTGAATCTCCACAAGGCCGATGACGCGAAAATCACCCTGCAACTGAGCTATCTGGTGAATGATGCCAACTGGCTGCCCCAGTACAATCTGCGGGCCGATGCGGAGCAAACCAAAGTCCAGGTGGAGTATAACGCCATCATCCATCAGGCCAGCGGCGAAAACTGGGACGGCGTCACCCTGCGTCTTTCTACCGCCGAACCAAGCATGGCGGCCTTCGCCCCCGCCCTGGATCCCATGAAGGTGCTGCTGGGAGCCGGTGTTTCGCGAGGAGACCGATCTGGCCAGGTGGCGGAGGATTCGATGCAGGTGGCTCAGCCGATGGTAAACGCCCCTTCTTCGTCATTTCTGGATTTAAGCGGAGAATTTAAAAATATCCAGCAGAATCGCCGCGTTGCCGCCGGTAAGGGAAAAATCGCCCAGCAGGAGCTTAACCAACTGGCCACGCTAAATCAGGCCATCGAATTGCAGGTGGATGATAAAGCCCTGGGCCTGATTCAAAAGCAGGCCCAGGAGTTTGCCCGCAAAGAAGGCGTGAGTGTTTCCTATCAATTGACCGGCAAACTCTCACTGCCCAGCCGCAGCGACCAGCAACTGGTCACCATCGCCCGCATCGACGCCGGCGCTGCCTTTTGTTTTGTCGCCACCCCGCTGCTGACCGATTATGTCTATCTGCAGGCCGAGATGGTCAACGACAGCGATACCATCCTGCTGCCCGGCCCGGCCAGCCTGTACCGCGGCAGCGATTTTGTCGGCAAGGGTGAGATGCCCCTGGTCACCATGGGCGAAAAGTTCACCGCCGGCTTCGGTGTGGATTCCCAGATTCAGGTCACCCGCGAATTCAAGGATAAGAAAATCGAAACCCTCTGGGGCAACCGCGTCGATACCTACCATTACCGGATTGCCCTTCAAAACTACAAAAAGACCCCGGTCCCCCTGCGGCTGCTGGAACGCCTGCCCTATACCGAAGATGAATCCCTGGCCATCAGCGATCTGGAAAGCAGTGTGCCTTTGAGTAACAATGCCGAGTATGCCGCCCACCTGAAGCCCAAGGGCATCCTCCGCTGGGACCTCACCCTGGCCCCCGATACCACCGGCGAAAAGGCCACCCTCGTCACCTACAGCTACACCATGAAATACGACAATGACATGCACGTGATTTCCGCCCGGTAACCGCTTCGACAGTTTTATAATGGGTGGCATCGTCTGTCCGCAGGACAGGCGATGGCGATCCTGAAACTATCAAAATAAACACCACACAGGGCAGGCAATATGTTACCTGCCCTTTTTTTTATTCCAATTTCGAACCTTCGAATTTTTGTAAGGATAATTGATGGAACCGTCAAAAGTCGATAGTTACATCCAAAACCGGCTCTGGCTCCCCAATACAAGGGATCGAAGAGCTTTTGACGCTGGCGTCTTTTTTACCACATTTCCCGCTCATCGGCGAAGGGGCCGGCGGAACCTTTGGGTTTTTTCGCCTTGTCGCGGGCTTTCAGGATCGCCCCGGCAATCGCGATATCCTCCTCGCTGGTGATCTTGATATTGCTGGTAGTCCCCTCAACCACCTGAACCGGGATCCCCAGCGCCTCCACCAGTTGCGCGTCATCGGTAATCTTCTCCTTCACCGATTCGATATTTTCGTAGGCCCGGCGAATAATCTCCGGCTTGAACACCTGCGGCGTCTGCGCCTCCCACATTTCCGTCCGGTCCAGGGTTTTGGCGATAATATTTTGATCGCCCACCCGCTTGATCGTGCCCACCAGCCGGTGCGCCAGAATCGCGGCCCCGCTCTGGGCGGCCGCGGCAAAGACCGCGTCAATCTGCTCCGCCGTCACACACGGCCGCACCGCATCGTGCAGGGCAATCAGGTTCATGCCTTCCTTAACTTCCGCCAGCAGCTTTCGAACCGTTTTATACCGCTCATCGTCACCCAGAATCACCTTCACCCCGTGAAAACCGACACTGGCCCCCCATTTGATCTGAAACAGCTCTTCCTCGTCCGCCGGGATCGCCAGCACTACCTGCCCCACATCCTCCCGGTCGGCAAACCGTTCCACCGTCCGCAAAAAAACCGCCCGCCCGTCAATATCGCAGAACTGCTTCTTCCTTTTCCCTTTGAAGCGGGTACTGGCTCCCGCCGCCGGAATCAACACCGCAATCTTATTCGCCATAACTACTTCTTGCTTCGAATTTTATAATTTTAACGCAAACAACGAACATTACTTCTATCTTACCTCCAACCCCCTATCTGTCAAGCTTTATCATTTCCCCCTATGGGATGGCCAGGGAACATCGTATCCCCCTGGTGTGAATACGGTGTAGAACGGTTTAACCCGCATTTCTCACGGGGTTTTGACGAATATATTGATAACTCCACTGATTCAGTACGTCTAATGTACTATTTGGGGAATCGTCAACCTCGACAGTCTGTTTTCAGCGTGAATG
>JAKJEP010000187.1:0-2027 GCA_022705365.1 Planctomycetota bacterium
CAGTTTTTTTCAGTACGTTAATTATAGGCTTTACCCGGTTTACGGGGGAACGGGTAGAAGCCAACCAGAAATTGTCATTCGAAAGTGCGGTTCTTGGAGTACTGCCTGAATTGTCGAATCAGGCCGGCGGAATGGATATACACCGGCAGTTCACCGAGAATATCCTGCCGCCGGATTCTACTACCGCCGGCGCATATACCTTTCAGCAAAACGGCCGGATTCTTGCTTATATTCTGCCGGTTTCCGGGCAGGGTTTCTGGGCGCCGATCAAAGGAATAATGGGGATCCAGCCGGATCGCCGGACTGTTACGGGGCTTTTTACGAGCAGAATGAAACGCCGGGTTTGGGTGCCGAAATAGCCAAAGAGCCGTTTCGGCAGCAGTTTTCCGGCCTGATCCTCGCCGCAGAAGGCCAACCCATCGGGATTAGACGGCCGGATGCCTCATTGGGGAAAAATGAAGTGCACGCGGTTACGGGGGCAACCCAAACCAGCACCCGCCTTGAGAAAATTATCAATTCAGCCTTACAGCAATGGAGGGACAAAATGGAAGGCATAGCCGTCGAAAAACAGGAATAAAAACCATGCAAACGCAAACCCGGAAAATCATGCAGGATGGTGTCTGGCAAAACAATCCGATTTTTGTTCAAGTGCTGGGGATATGCAGTACACTGGCGGTTACCAATCTGGTTGCCAATACCCTGGTCATGTGTGCGGCGTTGATTTTCACCGTTTCCTTCAGTTCGGCAACCGTTTCTATCTTACGGCAACTGACCCCGCGGAATATCCGGATGATGGTGGAAACACTGATCATGGCCTTTTATGTGATAATTGTGGATGTGGTGCTGAAGGCCTACTGGCCGGACATGAGCCGCTCTCTGGGACCGTATGTCGGATTGATTATTACCAACTGCATCGTCATGGGCCGCTGCGAGGCGTACGGTATTTCCAATCCCCCTGGGCGGGCCTTTGTCGATGGTTTTTTCAATTCTCTGGGTTATACGTATATTCTGCTGATTATCGCAACATTCCGGGAAATTCTGGGCATGGGCACGTTTCTGGGCCTGGCTGTGCCCTTCTTCAGCGGACCGCATTGGGACAAATGGATTATTTTGGTAATGCCACCCGGGGCCTTTTTCGTACTCGGTATTTTAACCTGGATTTTCCGGACGATCCAGTTCCGAAAGGAGAAGACTAGCCCATGACTATTGGAAGTGAAATTTCTCAGGCGCTGGTAGTCTGTATATCGGCGATTTTTACACAGAATATTCTGCTGGCTTATTTTCTGGGGATCTGCCCGTTTCTGGCGGTCTCGCGGGAGATTAAGGCCGCCTTCGGATTGGGACTGGCGGTGATCTTTGTGTTGACTGCGACCACGCTGCTGAATTGGCTGGCATATCACTATGTTCTGGTACCCTTGCACCTGGAATTTTTCCGCTTCATACTTTTTATAATCATTATTGCGGCTTTTGTCCAGTTTACGGAAATGGTGATTGAACGCTATTCACCCTTTTTGTATCAATCGCTGGGCGTTTTTCTGCCCTTGATTACCGTAAACTGCGCCATTCTGGGAGCCTCCCTCTTTATGGTCATCCGCGATTATACCTTTATCGTAACCATCGGTTATGGTTTGGGCAGCGGCATCGGCTGGTTTCTGGCAATCATCGCGATGGCCGGCATCCGGCAGAAGCTGGCCCATGAGCGTATTCCCCGCGGTCTGCAGGGACCGGGGATCGCCCTGATAATTGCCGGCCTGATGGCGCTGGCTTTCACGGGATTTTCCGGTGTTTTACAGGGAAGATGATGGGATGTTCATCAGTATTTTTATCACGGTGTTAATCGTCAGTTCCATCAGTGCCGGTCTGGCAGCGATTCTGGTACTTTGCCAGCTTTTCGTAGCCAATTACGGAACCTGCAAAATCTCCATCAATCGCGAAAAAGAACTTAGCATAAAGGGAGGAGAATCCCTGCTTTCCAGCTTGAACGCGCAGAAAATATTTATCCCCAGTGCCTGCGGCGGCCGGGGTAC
>JAKJEP010000187.1:2037-6526 GCA_022705365.1 Planctomycetota bacterium
CTGCTGCCCACTGAAGAACCCTATCTGAATCCCGAGGAACGTAAAAATCAGGTTCGTCTTTCCTGCCAGGTTAAGGTACGCAATGATCTGCAAATTGAAATTCCTCCCGAGCTTTTTGCCATTCGGGAATATACCTGCCGCTGTGTGGACATCCTCGATCTGACCCATGACATCAAACAATTTCGTTTGGAACTGCAAGAACCTGCAACCTTGAATTATATCCCCGGCCAGTATGTGCAGCTATACACACCTCCCTATGCCAAACAAAAGGAAGAAGTCTATCGGGCCTATTCGATTTCTGCGGACCCGGCCCAAAAAAACATCATCGAACTGATTATTCGGCTGGTTCCCAACGGAATTTGCACGACCTGGTGTTTTCAGTATCTGAAAGCGGGGGATCCCGTCAAATTTCACGGGCCTTTTGGTGAATTTCACCTTTCCCAGACCGACAAACCAATCCTGTTTATTGCCGGCGGTTCGGGAATGGCGCCGATCAAGTGCATGCTGCACCACATGAAGAATACCCAAAATCAGCGTCAGGCGACCTATTTCTTCGGTGCTAACAAGGTCAGCGAGCTGTTTTTAACGGACCAGATGCGCGAATTTGAATCCACTCTGCCGCATTTTCGATTTATCCCGGTAGTGGCTATGCCTGAAGAAGGCCAAAACTGGCAGGGACAGATAGGTCTGGTGACGGATGCGGTACGACGGGAGGTCAAAAATGCTGCCGATTGCGAAGCCTATCTTTGCGGCAGTCCGGGCATGATCGATGCGGCAATCCAGGTTTTGAAAGATCTGGGTATGAATCAGAAACAAATTTATTTTGATAAGTTCGGATAAAGAAATGAAACAAACACCCCAGGAACAAAAATTGGAAGAGACCCTCCGGTCCGCAGCGTGGGTTGCCGGCGGTTTTATGGGCGAAGACCGGCGCAGCCCTGCGGAAATCATCGCGGCCGATCAGGCCGCCCTGGTTCGTCTGCATTATACGGCCCAGCAGATAGCGGCCCGCATGGAAGCGATCACCCGGCTGGCTACGTCCGGCCTGGGCAACTGGGTATCCATCGATTCCCTTCGGCAGGCCCGGGTGGACGAAGCCAAAGGCTCTTTGCCTTGTCCCTGGCCGCACTCCGGCCGTTTTGCCAAACGAGTCACTACCGTCCGGCGGCTGGATAATAACCAGACTCTTTTCTGGTCCGACTTGAATATTCATATGATTGCCGAACATACTTTTTTTGAAGGCAGAGGTTCCTATTTCCGTATCGATCCTGAAAAAATAATCCCAATGATTTTCTAACCGACTATTATCCGTAAAGCCGGAAAAAATCATAGTATATGGAAAACATTCCTGATTTGACTTTTTGGCTTCTACCAACATAACATGAAACAAGAAAGGAGTTTCTTATGAGCGAAACCAAATTGCCTCATCCGGGCCATGACAAACATTTATGTTATCTCACCAATCTGGAATTTCACAAAACAAATCCCCAGGACTACAAACAATTGATTCAAAACGGCAAATATTTTTGCCAGAATTGCGGGCGCGTAGCCGGGGATGCGAAAAATCTCTGTAAACCCGTCCCCCTTCAGGATCCTGGCGTATGACTGGAAATGACCAGAATCTTCGGCAGCAGGAAAACCGGGAATGGGCGGATTCTCTGCATCAGGTCTTCCAAAGCCAGGGGCCGCAGCGGGTGGAAGCGCTGTTGGAGCAATTGCGCCTCCAGGCCCAAAGCTATGGAATCCATTTTCGTTCAGCCCCTGCCACCCCCTATATCAATACCATTCCTGCTTCCGCCCAGCCGGCTTATCCCGGGCGCCGGGATATGGAACGCCGCCTCAAAAGCATCATTCGCTGGAATGCCATGGCCATGGTGGTGCGGGCCAACCGGGAGGAAAGCGGCATCGGGGGACATATTTCCACCTATGCCTCCGCGGCCACCCTGTACGAAGTCGGTTTCAACCATTTCTTCCGCGCCAAAAACGATCAGCAGGAGGGGGATCTCATCTATTTCCAGGGACATGCGTCTCCCGGGATCTACGCCCGGGCCTTTGTCGAAAGGCGCCTGTCGGGTTTTGATCTGGAAAATTTTCGCCGCGAACTGAAATCCGAAGGCGGTCTGCCTTCCTATCCCCATCCCCGGCTCCTGAAGAGTTTCTGGCAGTTCCCCACCGTCTCCATGGGCTTGTCCCCGCTGATGGCCATCTATCAGGCCCGTTTCAACCGTTACCTGCAGGATCGGCGGCTCAAAGCGCCGTTCCAGCAGAAAGTCTGGGCCTTTCTGGGCGACGGCGAAATGGATGAACCGGAAAGCCTCGGCGCCATCAGTCTGGCCGGCCGGGAAAAACTCGACAACCTTCTTTTCGTCATCAACTGTAATCTGCAGCGGCTCGACGGACCGGTCCGCAGCAACGGCAAGATTATTCAGGAACTGGAAACCGTTTTTGCCGGCGCCGGCTGGAAGGTCATTAAGGTCATCTGGGGCTGCGACTGGGATGCTCTGCTCGAAAAAGATCATGACGGGCTTCTGGTGAAACGAATGCAGGAGGTCCCTGACGGGCAGTTTCAAAAATACGCCGTCTCTACCGGAGATTATATCCGGAAAGATTTTTTCGGCACTGATCCGCGGCTTCTGCAGTTGGTAAAAAATTATTCCGATGAGCAGCTCGAAAAACTCCAGCGCGGCGGCCATGATCCGGTCAAAGTCTATGCCGCTTACCAGGCCGCGGTCCAGCATACCGGCTCCCCCGTCGTCATTCTGGCCCAGACCATCAAGGGCTATGGCATGGGCGAGGCCGGTGAGGGGCGGAATATCAGCCACCAGCAGAAAAAACTCAACGAACAGGAATTGCTCGAATTCCGCAGCCGCTTCGGCATTCCGATTCCCGACCGGGAAGTCGCCGAGGCGCCTTTTTACCGGCCGGCCGAGGATTCCGACGAAATGAAATATCTCCGGCAATGCCGTGAAAAGCTGGGCGGATTCCTTCCCCGGCGTACGTCCGTTTCCTGTCCCCTACCGGCCCCCTCCGAGGTTCTTTTCGAGGAGTTTTACCAGGGTTCTCAGGACCGCCCACTGGCGACCACGATGGTCATGGTCCGTCTGCTGGCCAAACTTTTGCAGGATCCCGGAATCGGCAAGCACATCGTGCCCATCGTTCCCGATGAAGCCCGCACCTTCGGCATGGAATCTCTGTTCCGGCAGGTGGGAATTTATTCGCCTCTCGGCCAGCGGTATGAGCCGGTCGATAAGGAACACCTGCTCTTCTATAACGAAAAAACCGACGGCGCCATCCTGGAAGAAGGCATTACCGAGGCCGGCTCCATGTCCTCCTTCATTGCCGCTGGGACCGCCTACGCCACCCATGACCTGCCGATGATTCCCTTTTATCTTTTTTATTCCATTTTCGGCTGCCAGCGCATGTTCGACCTGATCTGGGCTGCCGCCGATATCATGGCCAGAGGGTTTCTCCTCGGCGGCATTTCCGGACGCACCACGCTGGCCGGGGAAGGCCTGCAGCATCAGGACGGGCACAGCCACCTGTTTGCCTATGCGGTACCCAACCTAAAAGCCTATGACCCCGCCTTCGCCTATGAGCTGGCGGTCATCGTGCAGGACGGTCTCCGCCGCATGTATGAAAACCAGGAAAACATCTTCTATTATATTACCATTATGAATGAATTCTACAACATGCCCCCCATGCCCGCCGGCGTGAAAGAGGGAATACTCAGAGGCATGTACCGCTTCCAGGACGCCAGCCGGGCAGAAACCGCCGTCGTCCTCCTGGGCAGCGGCGCAATCCTGAACCAGGTCATCCAGGCCCGGCAGATCCTGCAATCCGAATATGATATCCCGACTGAAGTCTGGAGCGTAACCAGCTATAAGGAATTGTACACCGATGCCCTGGAAACCGATCGCTGGAACATGCTCCACCCCCAGGAGCCGCCCCGAACATGCTATCTCCAAACCTGTCTGGAGAATAAGGACGTAGTGTATGTCGCCGCCAGCGATTATCTCAAGGCATTGCCCGGTTCCCTGGCCCGCTGGATTCCCGGTCCGCTGCTTACCCTGGGGACGGATGGCTTCGGCCGCAGCGACAGCCGGGCTGCCCTGCGCAAGTATTTCGAGGTGGATGCCTCGTTCATTACCCTGGCCGCTTTGCATGAGCTGGCCTCGCAGGATAAAATCCCCGGGACTATCATATCCAAGGCGATTCAGGACTTGAACATCGACCCGGAAAAAATCAGTCCGCTGGCGATTTGATACAGTATTCTTGTGAACCTTTTCAAGGGATGAATGTATGATTGAAGAAATTCGGCTTCCGGAAATATCCGAAAATGTTGATTCCGGCGAGGTACTCAAAGTCAAAGCGAAAGTGGGCGATTTCATCCAGAAAGAGCAGCCAGTGGCGGAGATCGAAACCGAAAAGGCTGCTTTTGATGTGCCCTCGCCCTGGACGGGGAAAATCACGGAAATCCATATCCAGGAGT
>JAKJEP010000187.1:6536-6768 GCA_022705365.1 Planctomycetota bacterium
GGGCAACTGCTGGCCAGGGTGGATACGGCGGCCCAGGAAACTCCGCCGCCGGCACCCGAGCCAAATCCGCCGGAAACGGCAGAAGAACAGTCCGAACCAGCCCCGGAACCGGAAATCCCGCACACAATGGAAACGGACGAACAGACGCCGGCCCCGGAACCCCCAGCGCAGCCCCAGCCGGTCTCCTCCGGAGCCCTGGCTGCCCCTTCCGTTCGTCAACTGGCACGGGAAC
>JAKJEP010000188.1 GCA_022705365.1 Planctomycetota bacterium
TGAGGCTGCAGAGAGTGATGAAAATCCCCAGGGGGAAGGCCCAGGCCACCAGGTTGCGGATTTGGGAAAAATCCCAGATGAGCCGGACGTTTTCGCGTTTTTGTGCCTGGGGCCGGTCGTAGAAGAACTGGACAATCAGGATCCAGCCGGCCCAGCCGGCCAAAACCCAGAAGATGCTGCCGCAGAGGTGCAGGACCAGGATGGTCCAGGCCGTGATAAGGATGATTTTAACCATCTGGGAGATGGCGACATATTTCATCTGTTCGTATTTCTGGAGGATGGCCAGATAGATTTCAGACCAGCTTTCCACAATTCGTACAACTCCGACGAGCAGAAGGACGGCATTTTTTTCCCAGCCCCAGCGGGTGAACTGAACCAGCGATAAGCCCAGCAGAATGATAAGCAGCAGGATGTTGCTGAGATACCGGACCGTCAGGCAGAAGCCGGGCTTGATGATATTCCGGGTATCCGTCACCTGGACCAGGCGCAGCTCCATATGCAGCAGAAAGGCCAGCGGCCCGACAATCGCCCAGGCCAGGGAAAACTGGCCGACTATATCTTCGGTGAGGTATTTGGCCAGCACCACAAACATGAAAAACCGGGCGGCGCCATACGAGAAAGTTCCGATGACCGAATAGACAGTATTGGCAGAGAGCAATCCTGCCCCCAGGCCGGCTGCTTGTTGGTTATCGGGTCTCAACGATCAGGCTTTCACAATTTTGTTTCTGCCGGTTTTCACCTTTGCCGTTGCATTGCGGGTATCCACTACCAGTTTTGCGTTTTTGACGATCCATTTATAATCGTAATCGCTGTGATCGGTGGAAATCAGCACCACATCATACTTTTTCAGCATCTGGGCTGACAGGGGTTTGCTTTTCATCTTTAGGTCATGTTCCCGCTGCTTGTGGGTACTCGGAATATACGGATCATTGTAATCCACCTTGGCTCCATTTTCCTTGAGCAGTTCGATAATCTCAATGGAAGGAGATTCCCGGATATCGTCGATATCCTTCTTGTATGCCAGGCCCAGTACCAGCACTTTCGCGCCGTGCAGCGACTTCTTCCGGTCGGAAAGGGCTTTCAGGGTGCTCTGCACGACCACCCGCGGCATCTGGATATTGATCTCACCGGCCAGTTCGATAAACCGGGTGGGCATGTGATACTGGCGGGCTTTCCAAGTCAGATAAAACGGGTCAATCGGAATACAGTGCCCGCCCAGGCCGGGACCGGGATAAAACGCCTGGAAACCGAACGGTTTTGTGCTGGCGGCCTGAATGACTTCCCAGACGTCGATCCCCATGCGTTCAAACAGCATTTTCAGCTCATTGACCATCGCGATATTGACGCACCGGTACATATTTTCGAGAATTTTAGCGGATTCAGCCACTTCGCAGGAGCTGACGGGAATCAGTTGTTTGATCGCGATTCCATAAATCTCCAACGCTTTCTCCAGACTGGCCTTGTTGTATCCGCCGACCACCTTTGGAATGGTGCAGGTCTGGAAGTGTTTGTTCCCCGGGTCTTCCCGTTCCGGCGAAAACGCCAGATAAAAATCCCGACCTGCTTTTAAGCCGGAAGTCTCCAGAATTGGCAGCATCAAATCCCGCGTCGTGCCCGGATAGGTGGTGCTTTCCAGCACCACCAGTTGCCCCTTCCGTAAATAACGAGCAATCGTCCGGCAGGTCTGTTCCACATACTGCATATCCGGCTCGCGATTGGGCGTCAGGGGAGTCGGTACACAGATTAAAATCGCATCCACCTTCGATAGTTCCGCCATATGGTCCGTAGCGCGAAAACGCCCTGTCTTTACCATGTCCTTCATCTGTTTGTGCGGCACATGCTTGATAGGACTGATCCCCTGATTGAGTTTATTTACCCGGTCCGAAAGAACATCGAAACCCAGAACTTTTGCCCCCCCTGCACAAAACTCCCGCGCCAGCGGCAAACCTACATACCCCATCCCCACAATACCGACCCATGCCTTCTTCGCGACGTTTTTTTTTCTTTTCGCCATATTACCTGTTTCCCTTATAAAATTCGTTAATCGATTCGGCTACAAAACCAATCTGCTCCTGACTGAGTTCGGGGTAAATCGGCAGGGCCAGAACTTCCCGGCAGGCCTGTTCCGCCACAGGGAACTGGCCCGGCTGGCCGCCCAGATACCCGAAACACTCCTGCAAATGCAGAGGGACGGGGTAATAAATGGCGGAGCCGATACCTTTTTCCGTCAGAAACCTCTGTACATCATCCCGTCGTGGACAGCGGATGACATACTGGTTGTACACACTGGTATTACCGGTATCTATTGTCGGCTTTTGCACCGCCGGGCTTAACCATTCATTGTATAAAGCCGCATTTTTACGACGTTTAGCGACCCAGCCGTCCAGATATTTCAGCTTGATGTCCAATACCACGGCCTGGAGAGCGTCCAGCCGGAAATTCCCCCCGATTTTGTTGTGATAATACCGCTTGCTCTCGCCGTGCATCCGTAAATAACGGCAGGTTTGATCGAAGGTGTCGTCCTGGCATAAAATCAGGCCCCCGTCTCCGAAAGCAGCCAGGTTTTTGCTGGGATAGAAGCTCAGGCAGGAACAAGTGCTCCGTTCACCAGTCATTTGGCTGTTTTGCGAACTGCCGATCGCCTGACAGGCGTCCTCAATCACTGCCAGACCGTGCCGGCCGGCAATTTCCAGAATCGCATCCATTCGGGCCATCTGGCCGAACAAATGCACCGGCATAATGGCCCGGGTTTGGGGAGTAATGGCGTTTTCGATCTGATGGATGTCGATATTGAAGGTATCCGGATCGATGTCCACGAAGACCGGTTTGGCGCCGGTCCGGGCAATCGCGCCGGCAGAACCAAAAAAGGTAAAGACGGGGACGATCACTTCGTCGCCAGGTCCGATATCCAGGGCCATCAGAGAGCAGAGCAGGGCATCCGTGCCGCTGCTGACGCCCACGGCATGGCGGCAGCGGGAGTATTTGGCGATATGTTCTTCAAAGGCAGCCACGGCCGGTCCCAGAATAAAAGTTTGATTGTCCATGACTTTGTGGACGGCGGCCTCGATTTCCGCTTTGAGCGGTTGGTATTGAACGGTCAAGTCCAGTAAAGGTACTTTCATAGATGGCTTTCTGTTATTTTGCGGTGATTCTTTTTCAACTAAATCCCAAAATAGTTTGCCTATCGTACCAAAATATAAAGCGGCGTCAATCCATTCTCCGGGATTTGTTATCGGCCCCGGCTGCTCCGGGTGGACCGTATCTGCCTAATTCACAATGATTTCTTTTTCTGCTTATTTGTTTGATAAAAAAGGATTTACAGAATATTTTTGGTATTTTTTTTCCAGCTATGCTGGCGGTTTCATTTTTTATTTTTATCCGGCTGGTCCGCAAGACGATAGAAAATATGCAGATACATTAATTTATAGAATATGGAGATAGTATTATGGCTGATACAGCAACAATCCAGAAAAATCGTTCCTCATTGAGAGCCCAGGAAGGCAAATATCTGACATTCGCTCTGGGGCAGGAAGAATATGGACTGGAAATCCTGAAGGTCCGGGAAATAATTGGGTATATCGATGTCACCGCCGTTCCGCAAACTCCCGACTATGTTAAGGGAGTGATTAATTTGCGCGGACAGGTAATCCCCGTGGTGGATCTGCGGTCTAAATTTGGTATGCAGGCCGCCGAAGCCACCGAACAGACGTGTATTATCGTAGTCGAGATACCGAAGAACGATCGCAACATCAGTACAGGAATCGTAGTGGACAAGGTGCAGGAAGTACTGGACATCTCTTCCGAAAGCATTGAGGATGCCCCGGAATTTGGTGCTGATGTCAACACGAATTTTATTCTGGGTATGGGTAAAATCGGAAAATCCGTCAAAATTCTGCTGGATATCGACAAGGTGCTGAGTTCCGTCGATGTGGTTAGTCTTTCCCAGATTACAGAAGAAACAGCAGAATAAACCGGTAAGACCAAGGACAACTCGGACGATATTTCAGAAAAAATCCTGAAAAGTAAATATAGATTCGTCAAATACATAAAAACCTGAAGATGCAAAACGTTCTTCAGGTTTTTTTATTGGCAGAGCTGCCAAAAGTCAATATGGCATCCCAAAACCGCTCAGGCACTCCAATAACGCCGAAGAATCTGCCTCGGCCGCCGAAGAGATGAATGCCCAGGCGGAACAGATGAACGTCGTGGTGAATCAACTGGCCGCTCTGGTCGGCAAGGTACAGAATACCAGAACCACAGAGAAAAAACACCTGCCCCGTTCCGGCCATAGTTTCCATCCGATTACCGCTGGTCAAGGCACAAAACCGAAGCACACGGCAAGTGGGAAAAACACCTCTCACTCGGAAGCAGAGGCTGTTATACCCTTCCATGCCGAATCTACGAATTCTTTTGACGATTTCAAAAGTTAATACGTTGTATTAGTTTATGATTGATGCCCGGATGGCCGCTGGCGGTCCGGGCTTTTTGTTGGGCCAGGTACTGTGTAAAGGCTGAAGGAGTTGAACACCTTGGGGGCAGGTTATTCGCCTGGTTCTTCCGCCAGGGCCTTGATGAAGGTATCCGCCTCGGAGATGGATGCCTCCATATCCCTGACCAGGGCGGAGACGTCCGCTTCCACCGATACCAGTTCGTTCTGCAGGGATCCGATGGCTTGGGCATTGAGGTTATGCTTGAGATATAACACCTGATCGCTGAAGACGGTCAGGACGGGATCGAGGCGGGACTCCGCCCGTTTCATAGCAGTTATATACTGGTCATAACGCCGTCGGGTCAGGTCCAGTTTCTGTTGGCTGGAGGCCCGCAGCCGGGCATCGGAATACTGGCTTAATTCCTTATTCCACTCCTCGAAAAGGGCCTCGGAAACATCCTCCACTTTGGCAATACGATCTTTGACAGTGCTGGCCCGGTCCTGACTGCGCTCCAACTCAGTGTTTAAGGTGCGGTACTTGGTATCGAGATCTCCTTCTGGTACGCCCAGAACAGTCTGGAACTGATCCAGGGCCGACTGGAACTGCTCTTTTGCGTCTTTCTGAGCCTCTTGGGCGTCGCGGACACGGTCCACCAGGATGTCGCGTTTGTGATGGCCGAATTTTTCCATAACGCCGTAATAGGCACTGTCGCAGCCGGCCGATGCCAGAATACCTGCCAGCAAAAAACATAAATATCCCATTTTCATGATAATCTCCTGTATCATTTTCGGACCTGTTCGGCAACGAGCCAGACCTGTCCGCAAATCGTGGTAAACTAAACGATTACGAATCATAGCCCATAGTGAGGAGCATGGGAAGCACAAAGTGGGCAGTACAAATAAGGAACGAGATAACTCTGTCTTGCTAAATGATTTCCGATATGGTTATAAAGTGATTACGATACTATCTATGATAAATTTGAGTGGAATTGTACACGAGGCACGATATAATAAGACAAAACGTCAAAGAATACCACCGGGCCGGATTATCCGGAAGACCCGGTGAAATACAGTTTCAAAAGCAAAAAGGCTGGTTTGTGTTTCCAAACGGAGAACAGATAAGAATGCACGACAATAATATTGGTCTTTGCAATCAGTGCCGAGCGCGGGTTCCGGCCGGATTCTTTTTCCGTGATAATCAGGTTTGGATTCGCAAGGAATGCCCCGCCTGCGGGCAGACCGAATCTCTGGTTAGTACGGACGCCCAGGCCTGGCAGGCCAAACGCCAGCTATGGTCTTATGCTCCCACCGAACCGGTGTCCTGTACCCTTCACTGCGAGCGGTGCGGGATTGACCACAAGCCCACGATGGTCTTTCTGGATGTCACCAACCGGTGTAATATGAATTGCCCGATCTGCATCGCCACCATTCGCGGGATGGGATTTGATTTTAATCCGCCGCTGGACTATTTTGAGAAGATATTTTCCGAAATCAGCCGGATCAAACCGACGCCGGTTGTGCAGTTATTTGGCGGGGAACCTACGGTGCGGAACGACCTGCCGGAGATCATCGAAATCGGCAGAAAACACGGCTTTCGCCCTCATGTGACGACGAATGGGGTTCGGCTGGCGGATGAAGAGTACTGCCGGAAGCTCTGTGAGATGGGGATTCCGATGCGTTTTGCGTTTGACGGGCGTCAGCCGGAGATCTACGAGAAGCTGCGCCACAACCGAGCGGCCGGCGAGAAAAAGTTGAAGGGTCTGGAAAACCTCAAGAAGTACAGCCGGAGAAAACATACGATCATTGCTTGTGCGGCCTGGGGGATCAACGATCAATATATGGGGGATTTTTTGCAATACTGTCACGACAACCGGGACCTGATTTCCGATGTAGGTATTATCCCGCTGACCGAAAACTGGGAAAAAGAGGAGTTCGATGTAACTACGCATACCACCATGGAAGACGTCGAAAAGATGGTTCAGCAGGCCGTACCCGGCGGTGGGGTGGAGTTCATTCCAGCAGGGCTGTCTTATCTTTTGTGTTTGCCTCGTTCCTTCTTTCGTAATAATCCCATTTCAGAGACGCTCTTGCTGGCAGGTGTCCATCCCAATTGCGAGTCGATGACCCTGCTAGTTTCCGACGGCAAGACCTTCCGCGGTATCAATCACTATATGAAGAAACCTCTCTCGCAGGCTATCGTGGAACTGGCGGGTGTGTTACAGAAGATAGAAGGCAGACTGAAAAATCTGAATCCCGACAAGTTTTTCGAGCGGCTGCGCGGCCAGATGCTGGTGGTCCGAACCTTTGGCCCGTGGATTTTGCG
>JAKJEP010000189.1:0-2353 GCA_022705365.1 Planctomycetota bacterium
ATTCGTGCAAAGCTGGCTATATTGCACATCCGCCTGGGCCAGTTGCACCAGCCCTTCCGGACTGAGCAGCATCACCAGGGCCAGGAACAGACAGATGCCCCGCCGCGACGCCAGGGCCGGCTGGCGATGACGCAGGGCCAGATACAGATTCACCAGCGAGGACCAGAAGAACAGGGGTAAAAATTGCCGTAATACCCTGTCAATCCTCATGTAAAACCTGCAAGGGGGCAGATAAAATAAGTATGCAACAGATTTCTCACAACGGATAGCTACAGGCACTTGACCAACGGCCACATTGGTCTATAATAGTAGGAAGTTGATATATCGCCGTAACAGTATGTGTACTAAAGTGATAACAGGACTGATGCTTATTCTGGTTTGTACCGGTGTACTGCCGGGGGGCGCGGTAATTTGTTTCGGTGCGGACGGCCATTGTGCCATTGAATCTTTGTATGCAAAAGGGTGTTCCCAATCCACCCCTCCCGGTGATCGGCCGGGCATAAGTTCTAAACCAGCCTGTTATGACCTGTCCATTCCGGATATGACAAGCTATCCTGTGGCCGCCCGAAAAACCATAGAAATCCCTGCCATTGCGATGGATTATCACGTACCCATTGTTTCTGCTGCTTTTTCAGGGTATTGGTTTGACGAACCGGTCCGCCAGTGGAATCCGGGGGATCTTCACGCCTTTCGCGATACGGTAATTTTGCGGAATTGATTTTTCCTGCCTTGTTTCGGTATTCCTTTTATACTTTGCGCGCAGAGGGTGCGCCTCTTTCCGAAAGGCAGGTATCCGTTGAAAACATCCTTACTATTTATACTGATAATTTTTGCCATCACAACCGGCGGTATCGCGCAAACTCCGCCGTCAACAGAACTAGATTCACAAACGAATCCGGCCGGATCGCAGCTTCCTAATCGAACCGAACCGCTTCCGGAGAGCCGGGACGGTGAAAACGGCATACAACCGGCGATGTCCCCGGCTGACGAACCCAACGGCATCCTGAGTCTGGGCGATGTCTTTGCCCGGATTCTGCTATACAATCCCACCCTGGCGGCGTATTCGCAGGAAATCCGGGCCCAGGAGGCCCTGGCGCTGCAAAGCAGCCTGCTGCCCAATCCGGAGCTGGAGGCGACGGTTGAGGATTTCGGCGGCTCAGGGGCCACCCGGGGTTTTGACACCGCGGAAACCACCATCCAGATCAATCAGTTGATACAACTGGCCGGGAAACGGAATAAACAAAGTAAGCTGGCCGGATTGGATACCGAACTGGTCCAGTGGGATTATCAATCCAGGCGGCTGGACCTCTTCGCGGAGGCCGCGAAGGCTTATGTGGAAGTCCTGGCGGCCCAGGAGCAGTTCAACCTGGCCGGGGAGTTGAATACCCTGGCACAGGAAGTAAAAAATACAGTGCAGGAACGAGTTAGCGCAGGCAAGGAATCACCCCCGGAAGCATTAAAAGCGGAGGTGAGCCTTTCCGCCAGCCGGGTTGAACTGGAAAATGTACGCCGCCGCCTTGATATTTCCCGGACCAGACTGGCAGGTTTCTGGGGCAGTATCCATCCGGATTTTCTCGGACTGAAGGGCAATATATACGATATCCGGCCGCATGGTTCTTATGAGGATTTCGCTGCCCGCATCGCTCAGAATCCCGACCTGGCCCGCTGGACCGCGGAACAGAATCAGCGGCAGGCCGCACTGGCCCTGGAGAAAGCCCGAACCGCTCCGGATATCACGGTCTCCGCGGGGACCAAATATTATTCCGAGCCGGGCGATACCGCCTTTATCGTGGGGGTAGCCATCCCGCTGCCCCTGTTCGACCGGAATCAGGGCAATATCAGCGCCGCCCGCGCCCGGCTGGAGAAGAGCCGCCACCTGGCCAGGGAAAGCGAGATGTCCGCAAGGACCGGCCTGGCACAGGCCTATACCTCCATGCTGTCAGCCTACGATCTGGCGGTCAATCTGCGGGATACGATCATTCCCGCGGCCCGGCAATCCTTTGCGGCGGCCCGGGAGGGCTATCAGCAGGGCAAGTTCGGCTACCTCGACCTGCTGGACGCCCAGCGCACCCTCTTCCAGGTGCGGCAGCAATACCTTGACATCCTGCTGCTTTACCACCAGAGCCATACCGATATCGAACGGCTGGCGGGTGGTACGCTGGATCTGGATACCACAACCATTCATGAAGACAAACAGGAGATCGAATAATGAATAAACGTAATCTGGTAACTATCAGTGCGGTTCTGACGATATTTTTGACAATCGGCGCCGCGGTCTATTTCTCAGGCATATTTCCGGCAGGTGTGGCTAGCGCCGCACCCAGTTGTTCGGATTGTACGAGTGAAGAACATG
>JAKJEP010000189.1:2363-6752 GCA_022705365.1 Planctomycetota bacterium
GTGTGGAATCGGAAAATCATGCCAGCCATGCCGAATCCACTGTGACGGGACATGAAGCAGAGACAGATCCCCATGCACACGAAGGCCATGTGGTATTGAGCGAGGCAGCCATCCATCAGTTCGGCATTGAAGTAGCGCAGGCGGGTTCGGGCAAAATCGGCCTCTATACCACCCTGCCCGCGGAAATCGTGATGAACGAAGATAAGAAGGCACATGTGGTCCCCCGCATACCCGGAGTGGTTCAATCCGTAGCCAAAACCCTGGGGGATACCGTTGCGGCCGGTGAGGTGCTGGCGGTCCTTCATAGCCGGGAACTGGCCGATTACAAGGCGGCTTACCTGGCCGGCCGGGAAAAACTCGCCCTGGCCGAAACCATGTATGAGCGGGAAAAAACCCTCTGGGAAAAAAAGATTGCCGCCGAGCAGGACTACCTGAAAGCCGCCGGCGAAGCGGCTGATGCCCGGATCGCGCTGCGCCTGGCTGAACAGAAACTCCATGCCCTTGGCTTTTCGCAGGAATATCTGGATAAGCTGCCCCAAGATCCGGAAGAGTCGTATATTATTTACGAAATCGTCGCTCCGATCGAAGGTACCATTATCGAAAAACACATTACCCGGGGTGAAGTGTTCCAGGAAGATTCCCAACCGTTCGTGATCGCCGACCTGAGTGATGTCTGGGTCAATGTCAATATTCACCAGAAAGACCTGCCCTATGTCAAAACCGGCCAGCAGGCCGTCCTGAAAACCGACCACGAGCTGGGAGAAGGCGTGGTCAGCTATGTCAGCCCGGTGGTACATGAAAATACCCGGACGGCTCTGGCCCGCATCATCCTTCCGAACGATTCGGGCCGCTGGCGGCCGGGCAGCTTTGCCATGGCCGACATTTGCATTGAAGAGGTGGACGGCAAAGTTGTTGTCCCCCGGGAAGCGGTCGTGGCCCACGAAGATATGTCCCTGGTGTTCGTTCCGGCCGAAGAGGGCTTTCTGCCCCAGCCGGTGGAACCGGGACGAGGGAATGAGGAATGGGTGGAGATTGTATCCGGCCTGGAACCGGGCCAGAACTATGTCGCCCGGGGGGCCTTCACCCTCAAATCGGAAATGGTCAAGTCCACGGAAGACCCGTGCGGCGGACATTAAACAGACTTTTGCATCGAGGTTATGATGATAGAAAAATTGATGGGCCTGGCCCTGAATAACAGATTATTGGTTGTGATCCTTGGCATCGCCATTATCGGCCTGGGCACTCTGGCCTTCCGGACTCTGCCGATCGACGCTTTTCCGGATGTCACCAATGTGCAGGTGGAGATTGTCTGCAATGCCCCCGGCCTTTCCCCGCTGGAGATCGAAAAATTTGTCACTTATCCCATCGAGATGGCCATGCGCGGCATTCCAGGCCTGGTGGACATGCGTTCCATCACCAAATATGGCTTGTCCGTGGTAACGCTGGTTTTTCAGGATGCGGTCGATATCTACTTTGCCCGCCAGCTGGTGTTTGAACGGCTCACCGGGGTTCAGGAATCCCTGCCCGCCGGCGTGGACTGTGAAATGGGCCCCGTAGCCACCGCCATGGGGGAAATCTACCAATATACGCTAGAGGGGCCGGAACCGGCTGATCCGTCGGAAAAAGTCGGTTATTTCACCGAGCTGCGAACCCTGCAGGACTGGGTGATCGCCCCCATCCTCAAGGGGATACCCGGTGTGAATGAGATTAACTCGTTTGGCGGCTATATCCGGCAATTCCAGGTCACATTACATCCGGAAAAACTTCTGACCTACAGGCTTTCCGTCCAGGAGGTGTTCGAGGCCATCGAACGGAATAACCAGAACGCCGGCGGCAACATCATCGAAACCCCAACCGAGCAGTATGTCATCCGCGGCATCGGCCTCCTCCAGAATATGGCCGACATCGGCAATGTCGTTCTGAAATCCCAGGACGGCATACCCGTCTATATCCGGGATGTCGCCCAGGTGGAATCCTCTCACGCCCTGCGGCAGGGCCTGGCCCTGAAGGACGGCAAAGGCGAAGCGGTAGGCGGGGTGGTGATGCTTCTTAAAGGAGAAAACAGCCGCACGGTCGTCGAACGGGTCAAGGCCAAAGTGGCGGAAATCAATGCCTCCACCGTACTGCCCAACGGCATTCAAATCAAAGCCTTCTACGATCGCTCCGAAATCGTCGGCAAAAGCATTCATACCGTCGTCAAGACTCTGGCGGAAGGGGCTATTTTAGTAGTCGTGGTGTTTTTCCTGATCCTGCGCAGCGTACGCGGTGCGATCATTGTGCTCGTGAACCTGCCTCTGACCATGCTGCTGACCTTTTTGGTCATGAAGCAGACCGGTTTGCATGCCAATCTGATGTCGCTGGGCGGTTTGGCCATTTCCATCGGCATGATCATTGACGCCGCCATTATCCAGGTGGAGAATGTGCAACGGCACCTCAGCCATTTGCCGGATAAAAGCCAAAAGCGGGCCGCCGTCTTCCGGGCGGTGGTAGAAGTTCGAAAGCCCAGCATCTTCGGCGAATTGATTATCGCCCTGACCTTCCTGCCGATCATTACCCTGCAGGGCATGGAAGGTAAGATGTTTGCCCCGCTGGCCTACACGGTGGCCATCGCCATTCTTGCCTCGCTGTTCCTTTCCATTTTTGTGGTGCCGACCCTCTGTTCCTTCTTTCTGAAACACGGACAGGGAAAGGAGAGCCTGCTGATGAGAATGGTTCGGTGGCTTTATCTGCCCCTGCTGCGCTGGTCCCTGCATTGGCGCAACACGGTCATTGCCGTCTCCGCGCTCGTCCTGGCCCTGGCCGCCGCCAGCACCCCCTATCTGGGAAAGGAGTTTATCCCCATCATGGACGAGGGCGCCTTCGACATGGACATCCAGCTTCCGCCCGGCACCTCCCTGCCGCGTTCGGCCCTCATCGCCGAAATGGTGCAAAAACGCCTGATGCAGTTTGAGGAACTGGAAACGATTGTCGGGAAAACCGGCCAGACGGGCATTGCCATCGAGGCCCGCGGCGTGGAAAAAACCGGATTTGTCGGCTCCCTCAAACCGCGCTCCCAGTGGAAGAATGCCGCCACCCGCGAGGAACTGTACGAGAAAATGCGAGAGGCCATCGCGGACATTCCCGGCATCGCCTACGGCTTCAGCCAGCCCATCCAGTGCCGCATCGATGAACTGGTCACCGGAACCCGGGCCCAGATTATCGTGAAACTCTTCGGAAACGATGCGGAGATTCTCAAACAAAAGTCCGGCGAAATTGCCGCCGTATTAACCGGCATCCGGGGCACCGCCGACCTGGTCACGGAAGTGACAGCCGGCCAGCCGTATGTCTCAATCCGGGTGGACCGCGGCAAAATCGCCCGCTATGGCCTTAATGTCAGCGAGGTCCTGGACGTTATTGCGATCGCTCTCGGCGGAAAACCCGCCGCCCAGATTTACCAGGAGGACAGGGTCTTCGATCTGGTGCTGAAATTCCCCGATAGCACCCGCCGTTCCGTCCAGTCGCTGGGTGACATCCTGGTTGATACCGGCCAGGGCTTCAGTCTGCCCCTGAGCCAACTGGCGGACATCCGCCTGGAGGAAGGCCCCGTCCAGATCAGCCGCGAAAATGCCCGCCGCCGCACGGCCATTGAAGTGAACATCCAGGGCCGGGACATCGGCGGCTATGTGGCCGAAGCCCAAAAACAGATCCGGGATAACGTCACCCTACCCAGCGGTTATTATATCGAATGGGGCGGCCAATTCCAAAATCAAATTCAGGCCATGCGGCGGTTATCCATCATCACCCCCGTCGTGATCGGGGCCATCCTGCTGCTGCTGTTTATCACCTTCCAGTCGCTGCGCCTGGCCCTCCTGGTCCTGCTGACTTTGCCGTTCGCTCTGGTGGGCGGGATATTGAACCTTCATCTGACCGGCATGTATCTGTCCGTGCCCGCCTCCGTTGGTTTCATTGTTCTTTTCGGAGTGGCGGTGCTTAACGGCGTGGTCCTGATTTCTTATATCCTGCAACTGCGGCAAACAGGCAGGAACGCCGGGGAAGCCGTGCTGGCCGCCTGCCAGGCCCGGCTGCGTCCCATCCTGATGACCGCCTCCACCACTATTTTCGGTCTGGCCCCCATGATCCTGGCTACCGGCCCCGGCTCGGAAGTGCAGAAACCGCTGGCCCTGGTGGTGGTCGGCGGACTGGTCACCTCCACCCTGGCAACCCTGCTGATATTGCCGGCCATCTACACCCGGTTTGAACATAAGCATCACCGAACCGATATGGTCACCAACCCGATGACGCCGGAACAGACTATGCTGCCGGAATCAGGCGTTTAAAATAGGATGCCGGCGTCCATGGAACCGGATGATTTTATCCGCAGCGGCGGCGGGGTTAACCCGCATTTCTCAC
>JAKJEP010000018.1 GCA_022705365.1 Planctomycetota bacterium
GGGGTGGTGGTTCATGCCAATATATTGAATACCATTTTGCAGGGGTATTACATCCGCCGGCCCCATCCGCTGGCGGATCCTTTCGTGATTATTCTGGTTGGGATTATCATGTCGGTCATTACCTCCTATTACCGTCCCCTGATCAGCGGGCTGGGCGTTATCCTTTTTATGGTCCTGATTGTCTGGATCAATTTTGCCCTGGTATTCGGCAGGGGGCATTATTGGCTGAATGTGGTTTATCCGGTGGCGGTTACGATTCTGACCTTTGTCGCCGTCACCTTTTACCGGCAGATTACCGAAGGTAAGGCCCGCCGCCGCATTACGGCCCGCTTTAAACAATACGCCTCCCCGGCCGTGGTGGACCGGATCGTCAGTTCCGGTGCGGCCGTGAGTCTGGCCGGGGAAATCCGCCCGATCAGTTGCTATTTTTCCGATCTGGCCGGCTTCACCACCATCAGCGAAAAACTCGGGCCGGAAAAAACCGTCTCCGTTCTGAACATTTACCTAGACCGCATGACCGAGGTGCTGGACCGCCATCTGGCCACCATCAACAAGTTCCAGGGCGATGGCATCTTTGCCTTCTTCGGCGCCCCCATCGCCCAGCCGGACCACACCCGCCTGGCCTGTCTGGCGGCGCTGGATACCCAGGCGGAACTGCTCCGGCTGGTCGATCAGCAGCGGCAGTCCGATCCGGATTTCCCGCCCCTGAAAATGCGGGTCGGCATCAGCACCGGCGAGGTGGTGGTGGGGGACTGCGGCTCCCATCGGCGGTTTGACTATACCGCCATCGGCGATACGGTCAATCTGGGCGCCCGGCTGGAAAGTGCGAACAAGTATTTCGGCACGAAGAGTATGATCTGCCAGAACTGTTACCAGCAATCCCAGGCGAATATCGAGGCCCGCTATCTCGGCTCCGTTCGTGTGGTCGGGAAAAAACAGGGCATCGGCATCTACGAGCTGATTGCCCGCGCCGGCGAGCTGGATGACCAGACCCGGCAATGGATCGCCCTGTTTGAAACGGCTGTGCGGCATTTCCAGCAGCGCGAATTTGACAAAGCCGCCGATACCTTGGGCCGCTGTCTCCAGTACCGCCCCCAGGATAAGGCCGCCCTCCTCTACCAGCAAACCATCCAATCCCTTCTCCAGACCGGCATCCCCGACTCCTTCGACGGCTGCCTCGAATTGACGGAAAAATAGAAAGATAGAGCAATACCGGCGTCAAATTATTCATTTTGCCGGCCGGCAGGTATTGATTTTATCAAAGATTTCCTGTATATTCTCAATACTGCGAATGCCTGAATTTCTGCTTTTTGTAAAGGCAGGTAAAATGGCAGGTACAAAACCTGTAGTAGGATCTTTCCAGGCATTCATTGGTATGTGTTGCCAGCCGATATCTGCTGCTGTGGTCCGCCCGGGCCGAATTTTCTGTTAATCCGGAAAGGAGTATTTGCTATGGTTCCTCACTTTCTCCGAAGGTTTCCTGGTTTTGTCATTCTCGTTCTGCTGGGATGGCCCGGATTGGCGGCGATGGGCGTTAGCCCCTCCAGCCAGGAAATGATGCGTGTAAAGAATTGGCTCCAGGAGAAATTTCTGGCCGATACCCCGGCTGTGCCCTTTTCGTTTGTGTATGGCGGAATTCCCTCAAACGATTTTCTGGCCAAATGGCCGATGGAACGGCAAACCAGCCCGCTGAATCCCGGCGGTACCCGTCATACCCTGATTTTTCGGGATCCGCAAAGCCGGCTGGAACTGCGCTGCGTGATTTTGGAATACCAGGATTACCCTGCCCTGGAATGGACCTTGTATTTTCGCAACGGCGCAACGCAGGATACCCCGATTCTGGAAAATGTCCAGGCAGCCGATTTCACCCTTGGCAGGGAAAAATCCGGAGATTTTATCATTTACCACGCGGAAGGAAGCGACGCAAAATTTACGGACTTCCAGCCGCTGGAGAAAAAACTCACCGCCGGTGAGAGTCTGAAACTCGCCAGCTATGGCGGCCGTTCTTCGGATGGTTTTCTGCCATTTTTCAATGTTGCCTGCCCCGATACCGGCGGTCTGGCCGTGGGCATCGGCTGGACGGGCCAGTGGAATGCCTCTCTGGATTGCGGGGGGGATGGCTTTTTACGCCTTCAAGCGGGCATGGAAGGAACCCATCTGAAGCTCCTGGCTGGCGAGGAAATTCGCACGCCGGCGATGCTGCTGGTATTCTGGAACGGCCCGGACCGTCTCCGGGGCCAGAATCTGCTGCGCCGCACGCTGCGCGAGCACTATTCGCCCACGCCGGCTGGCAAACGGATCGATCCGCCGATTGCGTTCAGCGTTCATAAAATGTATGGTTTTGACGGCGCGATGACGGAGGAAAATATGGTCGAGACGGCTCGTCTGCTTGGCGAAAAGAAACTGCCGGTGGATTATTTCTGGATCGATGCGGGATGGTATGATAGTGTCCCTCCCAACCAATGGGTGTACACGGGGACCTGGACGCCGGATTCGGTGCGTTTCCCCCGGGGACTGGGACCGGTGGGCGAGGCGGTGCAGGCCCAGGGCCTGCGGTTTATCCTCTGGTTTGAACCGGAACGGGTCATGACCAAATCCTGGCTGCACCAGAACCATCCGGAATGGCTCCTGGCGCCCGACGAGGAACTGCCGCCGAAACAGCAATACCAGGCCAAAGACGGCTTTTACCTGCTCAACCTGGGCCATCCCGAGGCCCTGCAATGGACAAAATCCCGGTTCTCCCAGATGATCCGCGACTTCCATGTGAATGTCTATCGCCAGGATTTCAACATCCATCCTCTGCACCACTGGCACAGCGGGGACAGCCCCGATCGCCGCGGCATCACCGAAATCAGGCATATCATGGGCATGTACGAATTCTGGGACTACCTGATAGCGGAATTTCCCGGCCTCTGGATCGACAACTGCGCCAGCGGCGGCCGCCGCATCGATTTCGAAACGCTGCGGCGTTCGGTTCCCCTGTGGCGCAGCGACGAGTGCTGGAAACCCATCCCCGAACAGGGAAATAATTATGGACTTTCATTGTGGATTCCCCTGCACGGGATGGGAGCGATCTCGGTGGAACCCTATGCCTTCTGGAGCGGGATGGGTACGAGTTACTCCGTGGCTTTAGATTTGCGGGATGAGGATGTGATCGAGCCTGCCACCCGTTTGCTGAATCAGTACCGCAGCATCAAACCCCTGCTGGAGTCGGATTTTTATCCCCTCACTCCCTACAGCCTCGAAGAAAATATTTGGATGGCCTGGCAATATGATGTGCCGGAGAAAGGAGAGGGCCTGATACAGGCGTTCCGGCGTCCCAACTCCCAAACCGAATCCATGACCTTCCGGCTTTGCGGCCTGGAACCGCAGGCTGCTTATCAGTTTGCCGATATCGACGGAACCGCCATTGCGGAAATGACCGGCCTGGAGTTGATGAATAGTGGCCTGCCGATTATTTTAAAGAATAAGCCCGAGGTAGCCGTAATCAAATACCAAAAAAAGAAGTGATGGAAACCAATGCAGGCATACAATATCACGCCGGCGTCTTGAATCGGCCTTACCAGAGATTTTTCTGGAGCGAATTCTCTCGGCTTCTCTTTTTTTTCTCCGCCGGTTCGATCTCCAGGATTTTGCTCGAACGTTTCCGGCAGGCCGCCCCGGGGCACTGACCCGTCCAGCAGTACAGGCACAGCTTCTCCTTCGGCCGCCCGATCGCCTTAATCATATTATCGACGGTTTGATACCGCAGCGTCGTCACCCCCAGGTCTTTCCGGATCCACTCCACCATCTTCTGATACTTTTCCGATTTCGGATCGATGTACTCCGAAACGTCCTTGCGGTCATGCCCTTCCAACGCCCGGATCGCCTTGCGGGCCGACAACTCCTGGATGGAGCGCGTGGATAAATTAAACCGGCACGGAAACAGCAGCGGCGGACAGGCCGGCCGCACATGAATCTCCCGTGCCCCGCGGTCCCACAGCTTCTTGATGGTAAAATTCTTAAGCTGCGTCCCCCGCACAATCGAATCCTCACACACCACGATCCGGTTTCCTTCAATCACCTCCCGGATCGGTATCAGCTTCATTTTCGCAATATGATCCCGCGTCTGCTGGGAAGGGGGAGTATAACTGCGCCCATATCCCGAGGTGTATTTCACCAGCGGCCGCCGGAACGGCTTGCCCGATTCCATCGCATACCCCAGCCCGTGCGCCAGCCCCGAATCCGGCACCCCGCACACCAGGTCCACCTCTATATCCTTGTCTTCCCGGGCCAGATACCGCCCGCAGTTCTCCCGCACGATCTCCGCATTGATCCCTTCATAATTCGATGCCGGAAATCCCATATAGATCCAGAGAAAGGTACAAATCTGGTTTACATTCATAGTACCCGGCCGCCGCTGCACCACCCCGTCCTCGTTGACCAGCACAATCTCGCCCGGCTCCAGATACTTCACAATCTCAAAATCGTTATTCGTGAACGCGCTGGTCTCCGTCGTAACCGCCCAGGCATCGCTGCGTTTGCCGATTACCAGCGGGGTATAGCCGAACCGGTCCCGCGCCGCGTAGATGCCGTTGCGGTTCAGCAGCAGCAGCGAACAGGACCCCTGAATCAGGTCAAACATCTTTTCAATCCCGTCGATCAAATCTTTCCCCTGGCTGATTAACTTCGCGATTAACTCCGTCCCGTTGACGCCCCGCTTGCTGAACTCACTGAACGAAATTCCCTTTTTATACATTGCCGGCACCAGCTCATCGGCGTTCTCCACGATCCCATTGGTCGCAATGCAAAACGGTCCGAATTTCGAATTCAGATAGATCGGCTGCTCATCCAGCGAGCTGATAACCCCGATCCCCTTGTTTCCCGAGGCCGTTTTAAAATAATCGTAGAACTTCGCCTTGAACTGGCTCTGGCTGATATCGTGTATCTGCCGGTTGAAATCCTCCCCCAAAACCACCAGCCCGCCAAACTGGGTCCCCAGATGCGAATGATAATCCGTTCCGTACAGCAGCGTTTCGGTACAATCGCCCTTTGCCACCACGCCAAAAATTCCGCTCATACGCTTTTCCTTCCTTTTGGAAAACCGACTTAACTCTCTCTATTATAAATAGTTAAGTGATTCCAGTCAGGTGGTAAATGAATGGTCCGCACACCGTCTTCCATTACTTCTGCCTATTATACCAACGCCGGCGATTTTGTCCATCTTTTTACGCGGGCGACCGGCTGGCCTCGCCGATAGGGGGGATGGATTTACCGGTCGGTATTTTCTGCCGGCCCCTGCGGCGGCGGGGCCGCCGCGATGGAGGGAATATAAACATGCGTTCGCCGCCAATAACGGGCAAAATCGCTGGAATATTTGCGTATCCAGTCTGCCATCAAATTCTCCCCCAGATCACAATGGGCCTTCTCCGACTCCAGCCAGCGGTGGCGTTCCATCTCCTCCCGCTGAATAGTCAGGTAAGCTTCCAGAGCATCCTGATGGTTATGATATATGATTTTTTTCCTGACTTCGTCGTAGCGACATTTGTCGCTGAACCGGGCCAGCTCGGTTCGCACCTGAGCGGCGATCTTTGGTTCAAAATCCTCGTCAATCGACATAAACAGCTATCCTTCTTTCCGCAATTTTGCCTGAAAACAATCCCTGGTATTACACCGCTTCAATGGTGGACGGCGGTTTGGGGGCAATGTTATAGGTAACGCTCACCACTTCGGGAATTTCCCGGATGATTTCACCGGCGAGTTTTTCCAGAAGCTCAAACGACAGCCGGCTCGGCTTGGCAGTCCAGGCGTCGAGGCTGTCCCAGCAGCGCAGCTCGATCTGCTGGCCGAACTGCCGTTTGCCGTTCCGCATGCCGGTCACCCGGTCTTCATGCAGAATCGCCAAATATTGAAAGGCCTTCTGGTCCTTCAGCAGCCGCTCGACTATCACGGTGGCCTTGCAGACCGTCTCAATGCGGTCCGGGGTGGCCTCCCCAATCACGCGCGCCGCCAGCGCCGGTCCCGGAAACGGAATACGATCAAACAGCTCCCGCGGAAGCCCCAGCGCCTGGCCGGTCTTCCGAACGCCGTCCTTGCGCAACTGTATCAATGGCTCGAGAATCCGGTAGCCAAAGGCCTTCTCCGGATCGATGCCGAGCTGCTCAAAGACATTGTGCTGCCGCTTGATCCCGGCCACGGTCTCATCCACATCGGTCAGGATGGTGCCCTGCAGCAGAAATTTGGCCCCGCTCTTGCGGACGATGCGGCAGTGGAATATGCAGAACCACGATTTCCAAGAGAGGGAAGTGCCCACCTTGCGGCGTGACGTCACAGTCAAGGTCGATTTTCTCCTGCGCAATAGCGCTGCTCCCTCCGGCACTGTCACCCTGGAAACCTCTCGCTCCTACACTTCCAATCAGGACCCCCAGGTCCGCGGTCCGCAGAACCTGCTCCGGCCCGATGATCCCGACCGGGTGCCGCCGGTCGATGCCATTGCCCGCAAGCTGATTGACGAATGCCTCAGCGATTTTATCGCCATGATTCATCCCTATGAAGTCACTGCTAAAGTCCCCCTGCGTTATGTTGGGGGTGCGGATACTGCCGCCGGTTGCCGCGCTGCGAAAAAAGGGGACTATGCCGCGGCTGCCCGCTTTTTTCAGTCTGCCATACAGAAGAAACCATCCCATCCGGATCTGCACTTCAACCTGGCCGTTGTCCGGGAAGCCGCCGGCAATCTGGCCGCTGCGGAAGAACAGTACCGCCAGGTTCTCGAACTGCATCCCTCCGATGAACCGGCCCGGCTCGGTCTGGATCGAGTGACCCGCCTGCGGCGAATGAAGGAATACGAACAAAAATTACCTCCCAGCTTCCCGGTAAAATGAACTTATTTAGCAAAATAGTAGTTTTCTCATTTGGTTTCATCTGGTGTTTTCTTTTTGAGATTCCGTCTGTTTCTTTTCTTTTAGCCGGGGATTGGCCCCAGTGGCGCGGCCCCGGCCGGGATGGTATCTGGCAGGAAAAAGGTATCTTCACCAGATTTGACCAACCTCAATTACCTATCCTGTGGCGTGCTCCTGTTGCAAACGGATATAGCGGTCCCACTGTGGCTAATGGCCGCGTCTATGTTACGGATCGCCTGGTCAATCCCCTGGAAAAAGAACGGATTCATTGCCTGGATGCCCTGACCGGCCGGGAAATCTGGTCTCACAGTTACGATTGTCATTATCAAAGCGTAGCCTATCCCAATGGTCCCCGCGCTGCGGTCACCATCCAGGACAACCGTGCCTACTCCCTTGGCATGATGGGAAACCTCTTCTGTTACGATGCGGAAAAGGGAGATATCATCTGGAGCCGCGATTTGTTGCCGGAATATAAAATCAAGATGCCGGTCTGGGGCATTGCGGCTTCGCCTCTGATCGAAAATAACCTCTTGATTGTTGTAATCGGAGGTGCGGATCATGCCTGCCTGGTGGCTTTCGACAAAGGCACAGGTAAGGAAATCTGGCGAGCACTGGATGATGTGATTAACTATTCCTCGCCGATTGTCATCGATCAGGCCGGCAAACGCCTTCTCATCTGCTGGACGGCCGAACAGGTACTGGGTCTGGATCCTGCCAGCGGCAATCTGTACTGGCAGCAGCCATTCTCAGCAAGCATGGGGATTGCCACCCCTGTGGTTGACGATCATTTTCTTTTTGTCTCCGATTTCTTTGAAGGTTCCCTGCTTTTGCAACTGCATAGCGACCGGCCGGCGGTAACCCAGGTATGGCAGCGAAAAGGCAAAAATGAACAGAATACCGACAGCCTCCATTGCTGCATATCCACTCCCATTATGGAAGGAAACTATATTTACGGGGTGGACAGCTACGGAGAGCTTCGCTGTCTGGAACGGCTTACCGGCAATCGCATCTGGGAAAGTCTCTCCGCGGTTCCGAAAGCCCGCTGGGCCAATATTCACATGGTTCGAAACGGGCAGCAGACCTGGATGTTTAACGAACGGGGTGAGTTAATCATCAGCCAGCTTTCCCCGCAGGGATATCAGGAAATCAGCCGGTCGCATCTGATCAATCCTACCCTGGGCCAACTGGATCAGCGGGGAGGAGTTTGCTGGTCCCACCCGGCCTTTGCCAATCAGCACGTTTATATTCGTAATGATGAAGAAATTGTTTGTGCCAGTTTAAAGGAGTAAGCCATGAGTAAGAAAATGCTATCCATGATTCTGGTGGCGGCCGTTTGCGTAACAGTGGGGCATATTCTTGCCCAGCCGGGCGGCAGCGAAAATCCAAATCCGGATTCGCAAACCCCGCCGCCGCGTCCGGAACGCAGCATGGATCAGGAAAGTCGCCGAAACCGGCCGCCCCGGGGCGAAAATGCGGCCGCGCTGAAGCCGCCTTTGCCCCAGAACGAAACGGAGAAAAAAATCCTGGCGGTTCTGGAGGAGATGAATCGCAGTGAATCGCGCGGTATGATGAACGTATCCCCGACCGACGGCCGGCTCCTGCGGCTCCTGACTGAATCCCTGGGCGCCCAACAGGTCGTTGAAATCGGCACTTCCAACGGTTACTCCGCCATCTGGTTCTCGCTGGCGCTGCGAACCACCGGCGGCAAACTGATTACCCATGAAATCGATGCCGGCAGGGCGGCCCTGGCCCGTAAAAATTTTCAGCGTGCGGGCGTGGATGGCCTGATTACCCTCGTGGAAGGAAATGCCCACGAGACCGTCAGTCAACTGGAAGGGCCGATTGACATCCTTTTTCTCGATGCCGATAAAGAAGGCTATAGCGATTATCTGAAAAAACTCTTGCCGAAGGTGCGGCCGGGCGGCTTGATCCTGGCCCACAATACCAACATGGCCAAACCAATGAAGGAGTATCTCGATGCCGTAACCACCGACCCGGCCCTGGAAACCCTTTTCCTGTTTCAGGAGGGGGCCGGAATCGGTGTAACCCTGAAAAAACGCGAATAATCCGGGTTTCCGGGCGAAAGTATGGATGATGGCTGCTGACCCGAAAAAAGAGCTCTCGCTGCTGGACTCGACCTGCATTATTGTCGGGATTATCATCGGTGCCGGCATCTACCAGATGACCCCTGACATCGCCAAAGGAGCCTCTGGCGGCTGGGGATTGCTCCTGCTTTGGCTGGTGGGGGGGCTGATTTCCCTCTGTGGGGCACTGGGCTACGCCGAACTGGCCGCCGCCTACCCCTTCCAGGGGGGAGATTATGTCTATCTCAGCCGGGCGTATGGCCGCTGGGCCGGTTTTTTGTTCGGCTGGCTGCAGGTTGTGATTGTTAAGCCCGGCGACATTGCCGTCATGGCCTTTGCCTTTGCCGCCTATGCCCGGGTTATCTGCGACCCCCTTGCCGGCCTGGCAATCTCCTATGATTGGATTCCCCTGAAGTCATATGCCGGGCTGGTCGTTCCTGCCGGGCAATTGTTGTACGCCGGAGGAGCTGTGGCGGTCTTAACGGCCCTTAACATCCTGGGTGTGCGGGAAGGAAAATGGACCCAGAATCTTCTGACCCTGGTCAAGGCCCTGGGTTTGCTGTTTATTGTCGGCGCGGCTCTGTTGTCCCCGGCCCCGTCGGAAGTTACTGCCCCCGATTTTACCCCCTTGCCGCCCAGCCTGGCCCTGATTTTCGTGTTGTTTGCCTTTGGCGGCTGGAACGAGATTGCCTACGTCGCCGCGGAGGTCAAAAATCCCCGGCGCAATATGGTACGGGCCTTGGTACTGGGTTTGCTGAGCGTAACGGTTCTGTATCTGCTGGTGAACGGGGCGTTTCTCTATTCCCTGGGGTACCGGGGCATAGCCGCTTCCCAGGCCGTCGCCGCCGACAGTATCGCCGCGGCTTTCCCCCGCCGGGGCGGCCAAATCATCAGTGCCCTGATCTGCCTATCGGCGCTCGGCGCGGTCAGCGGCCTGATTTTTACCGGCGCCCGGGTCTCCTACGCCCTGGGAACCGGGCATCGAGTATTCAGCGTCTTGGGCCGCTGGAATGCCCGGACGGGAACCCCGCTCCGTGCTCTTCTCCTGCAGGGAATCCTGGCCATCGGCTTGATTGTGGTTCTGGGTTCCTTCGTCAACACCATCCTTTATACCGCCGCGGCCGTCTATACCTTCTATCTGGCAACCAGCATATCCGTTATCCTGTTGCGCCGCAAAGAGCCGCGGATAGATCGTCCCTACCGGGTAACGGCTTATCCGCTTCCCACCCTCGTATTCTCTACCGTCTGTGCCTGGCTTATTTACAGCTCCGTATCGTATGCCATCGCTTATAAACCGGTCGGCCTGTGTATCTCGCTGGGCGTTTTCCTGCTGGGGATTGTGCTGTACCGGATCAGTTCCGCCCGCTAATGCAAAATCGCAAAAGCAAAAGGTTCAGGGTGTCGGCTCCCGCACCAGGGGAACGAACCGTACCGGCAGCAGCGACTCTCTGCTGATAAGGCCCGCCTGATCTTTGCGGATTCGCACCAGATTTTGCACCCGTGAATTCTCACCTACCGGAATCACCAGGCAGCCGCCCGGCTTGAGCTGATCCAGCAGCGGCTGCGGCACATGATCCGGGGCGCAGGTGACAATCATGGCGTCAAACGGCTGATGCTCCTGCCAGCCTTTATAGCCATCCCCGATTTTCACCTGAATCGTTTCATACCCGAATTGTTTCAGCTTTTCCCGGGCACTCCGGCCCAGCGGCTCCACAATCTCGATGCTATATACATAAGGTGTCAATTCCGCCAGCACCGCCGCCTGATAGCCCGAACCGGTCCCCACCTCCAGCACCTTCTTCTCCGGCGTAAGCCCCAGCAGGCTCGTCATATACGCCACAATGAACGGCTGAGAAATGGTCTGGTCGTACCCGATGGGCAAAGGCATATCGGCATAAGCCAGCGGCTGCTGGCTTTCCGGTACAAACCAGTGGCGCGGCACATTTTGCATGGCTTCCAGCACCTTCGCATCATCCAGGTCATAAGCGCGGCGGATATATTCAACCATCTGCCGGCGTTCCGCCTCCCGTTCCTGCGACCGGGGCCGCGGCCACTCAGCCGTTTCCGGCTTGATATCCTGATTCGGAGCCTGGAAAACACGGTACGGTGGGGGAGTTTCCGGAGGAACCGGACTTTTTTTACAGGAGCCAAATATCCACAATCCCCACATCGCCAGCAGGATCATAACAACAGATACCCCGCTGCTGCCCATCCATGTTTTCCCGGCTTTTACAGGTTCGACCTTCATTTCCAAATTTCCAAAAATTTCGATGGTTGCCGGACATGACCGCGGCTTACTCTTAAAAATTATACCACAAAAATTCCTCCCGGCCAAAAACAGCCTGTAAGTTCTTGTTATCTAATCAGATATTTGCCTATTCCCAGTTGATTTCCACCTGCTCAAGGTCTTTCAAAATACCACCCCATGTGATATAATACTTTTACATAAAAGATGATTTATAGCGGAATTCCATATGCAAGAATGGATTAAACCAATGACTGCCTCCTGCCTGCTCCTGGGTTTCTGCTTGGCACCCTTCAGCACGGCGGAAGAACCGGCCTCTCCCTCGTCTGCTGCCGTCCTTCCCCAGCCGCCGGCAGTTCCCTCTCTTCCCGACGGCCTCATCCCCTCGCCGGAACCGGACTGGCCCCAGTGGCGCGGCCCGCGCCGGGACGGCATCTCGGACGAGAAAGGTTTGCTGCCAGCCTGGCCGGCCGAAGGACCAAAACTCCTCCGTAAAATAGACGGCCTGGGTGCCGGCTGGTCCTCCCCCATTATCGTGGGCCAACAGCTATTTATTACCGGCGATGTGGGTGACGATTTGGTGATATTTGCCTTCGATACGGAAGGGACTCCTCTCTGGCAGGCCAAAAACGGGCCGGCCTGGAAAAAATCCTATCCGGGGGCGCGGGCCTGCTGCGTCTTTTCCGAAGGCAAAATCTATCATTTGAATGCTCACGGGCGTCTGGCCTGCCTGGAAGCTGCCTCCGGTACGGAACTTTGGTGGCTGGACATTCTGAAAGAATTCGAGGCCCAAAATATCAGATGGGCCTTGAGCGAATGCCTGCTGGTGGATGGCCCGCGGCTCATCGTTACCCCGGGCGGGAAAAAGGCGCTCATGGCCGCCCTGGATAAGCACATCGGCCGAATCCTCTGGACCACCGCCCCGCTCGAGGAGGATACCACCTCCCATTGTTCCCCCATCCTCTTCCAGTATGCCGGTCGACGCTTAATCACCAACTGTTCCTCCGCCCACGGCTTTGGCGTCGATGCCGATACCGGCCAGCTCCTCTGGACCGTCCCGCTGAAAAATCCCTACGGCACCAATGTCGCCACCCCCGTCTATGGCGGCGGCTGCCTGTATTATGTAACTCCCTATACCGAGCTGGGCCGGGCCTATCTTCTCCAGGCAAAAGAAAATACCATCACTGCCGAGCATATCTGGACCTGCCCGCTGGACACCGTGACCGGTGGGGCGGTGCTGATGGACGGTACCCTCTATGCCTCCGGCTACCAGGAATGCAAATGGTGGCTAGTGGTTGATTGGCAGACCGGCCAGACCAGAAGCGAATTCAAAGACCTGACCACCGGCGCCGCCATCTATGCCGACAGCCGTCTGTATTGCCTCGACGAAACCGGCACTGCGGCCCTGCTGCAACCGTCAGATAAGGGCCTGGAACTCCAGGGCCGCTTCCGCCTGACTGCCGAAAAGGTTCGCGACGCCTGGGCACATCCTGTCTTGCTGCACGGGATTCTTTACCTCCGCTATCACGACACCCTGTGGTGTTTTGATGTGAAAAGCGGTTCGTAGGCGCCATCCGCTCCGCCGAATGGCGCTTCACCAGGCGGGGGTAACCGGCTGGTGTTCCTGCGATTTTACTTTCGAAAGGTTTTTCTGGCTTCGTACATCGCCAGAATGTTTTCTACCGGGGTATCCGGCTGGATGTTGTGGGCCGGGGCCAGGATAAAGCCGCCGTTTTTGCCCACGGTTCGAATCCGTTCGTGTACCTCGGCGATGACCTCTTCCTTCGTGCCGAAGGGCAGAGTTTTCTGGATGCTGATGGTCCCGTGAAAACAGATTCGGTCGCCGAACTCTTTTTTCAATTCCGCCGGGTCCATATCCGCGGCCTCCGGCTGAATGGTATCATAGATGTCCACCCCCGCCTCAATCAGGTCCGGCCAGATCTTTCGCGTGGAGCCGCAGCTATGCATCATAACCTTGGCCCCATAGCGGTGTCCCAGCTCGCACATGGCCTTGACCTTGGGGAAAAATAATTTTCGCCAGACTTTGGGGCTGATCAGCAGGCCGTTTTGCGTGCCGTAATCGTCGCCAATCCAGAAAATATCGACTTTACCGGCGCAGGCCTGCAGGGCTTTTTCACTTCGCCCGTAACAGATTTCAAAACGCTTTTCCATACAGGCCATACCCACGGGATCTTCGGTCGCGATGTCCAGGATCACTTGCTCGGTCCCGCGGGCATTCGAGATGCCGTTGATGAGGTCGAGGTTGCCGGAGGAGCCGTAGATGATGGCGTACTCGGCGTACCGCTCGCACAGGCCGGCAAGCCGCTCGTAGTCGAACCATTCCACCTTCGGCCAGCGAAAATTTTCCACGTCCCGGATCGTTTGGCATTCGGCCAGCGGCAGGCAGGCGGATTCCAGATAGGTGCCGGCCTGATTCACCACCGGCTTGACTATCCAGCCCCAGTACGTTTCGAACCGCCCGTCCTCCCACCTTTTCAATTCCGGGCCGATATAGGCGGCGTTGATAAACCGCAGATCGGTGCCGAGATGCTCCAGAACAACATCCATCGAATCGGCGGCAAACTGGTTCCGCAGTTTTTCATCAATCTCCGGTGTCCCCATATAATTACAGGGAGTAACATCCGGCTGCTGGTGCGACAGGGCGGTCAAGACGCGTTCTTTGGGTGTCATGCATGTATCCTTTCTAAACGGATTCGCTAAAAACCGGTGTGGACTTCCATAAACGGCTCTGGCTCCCCCATATCCTGGGGTTGACGGGTTTTTGACGCTGGCGTCTTTTTAGATAAATTGCATTATTTGAGTTTTTTATAAAGGATCGTAACGGCCTCCGGATTATTCTCCAGCGTAATGCGCAGCCCCTTTTCCATCAGTTCCCGGCCGGTCATGCGGTTGGAACCCTTTTCATCCGGCTGGCGAACGATATAACGGGCCTCCGGTTCCAGGTCCTGCAGCTTGAAACGGGCGGATTCATAAAAACAGTCGGGCCGCCGGAAGGCCTGGATCACGCCTTCCCCCAGGTCCTCCCGGTGAAACTGCCAGGCCATCCAGACATCCTCATTCATGCTGTAGGGAGTGAGCGGGTAATAATCCCCGAAAAAATAATGGGCGACGCTGCGCCATTCGTCCGTGAGTTTTTTCCAGTGTTTAAAATCGATGAAATCCAGGCCTTCGCCGCCGGGGCCGAAGCTGAATTCCGTGACCCAACTGCTGCGAATCCAGTAATCGGTCAGCGTACCCGGCGAATAGACCAGCCCGGTTCCCTGGTAGGGGAACCACAGGGACAGGCCGTAGGTCTGGCACTGCTGGCCATAGGGACTGGCGTAATAATCGCTCCGCAGCATGGGTACCGCCCGCCGCAGGGTCTCCAGATCATTCCGCCGCCCGCCGGAAGCACAGGAATCAATCAGCATCCCCGGATGGTTCGCCAGCAGCCCGTCCCAGTAGGCAAAATACCCTTCCACATGGCGAATCTCGGTGATTCCCTGCCGGTCTTCCGCGTCCGCACCCCGCCAGTAGCCCAGCGGATCAATATTGAAATCCTGCCGGTACAGGTCAATGCCCTGCTCGGTCAGCAGCTTGCTGATATGCTGGGTGATCCATTTCCGGCATTCCGGGTCCGAAAGTTTCAGCAGGCCGCCGCCGGCGCCGCCGTGCACCCAGTCCGGATGATTTTCCGTGATCCAGGTCCCGCCGGCCACCCGTTCCGGCTCGAACCACACCATGGTTCTCATGCCCCGGGCACGGGCAAAATCACTGACCTCCTTAATCCCGTTGGGGAAACGGATTGGATCCGGTTCCCACGTCCCGGTCTTGGGCCAGCCGGGTCCATCGCACGGATACCAGCCGGCATCCTGCCACCAGACATCGATGTCGATTTTCTCGTCCGCATGCCGCTGGATAAATTCCATCTCCTTCGATGCCACCGTCATCAGCGCGGGAAAATAGTTCCCGCAGCACAGCGACATCTGCGGCTCCAGCAGTTTGCCCCCCGGCTTCGGCAGGCTGTGATGGTACATCCAGCGCCGCCAGAGATTCTGCCCCCGCAGCCAGCCGCCCTGGTAAAACTGCAACACCACCAGCGGGCTGCGCACCTCCTCGCCGGGCAGCAGTTTGAAATGCGTCAATTCCTGCCCGCCGCTAACCTTCAGGTTGAAAGCTCCGTCACGGACAAAGCCGGTGTTCCACTGCCCGGCCCAACTGAGCACGTAGATCAAGCCTTCCCCGCCAAACTCAATATTGTAATACGGAAACGAAATCTGGGTCGGCCGTCCGCCGGTATTGGCGATGGTGCGGCTGCTGCCCGGGGCCAGCGTTTCCAGCAGAGGCTGGTAGCTGTCGGGGGTACAATTGTCCCCCTTAATTGTGCGCAGCACAAATTCCCCTGCCGAGCCGCGGCTGAAATCGCTGTCCATCGCCTGGATATTCTCCAGGATGGGCGTATCCGCGGCCCCGGTGTTCTTGAAGTACAGCGTCCACTCCACCGTCGGATAATCCTGATATTCCACCGCCTCGCAGCGAACCTGCAACCCGGTCTTGGGTTCGGTATATTGCAGCGTATATCCGGTCCGCCGCTCGTCCAGCTTTTTCATATCCCGCTTGAGTTCCCAGTCATTCAGCACCTGGCGGGACGATTGCCCGTTATATACAAACGAGAAAGGTGCTTCCATCGTATAGGGCTGCTTCTGGGCGTCGATTACCTGCATATCCCCCAGCCAGAGTTCCTTCCCGTCCGCCAGCGTAACTTTTGCTTCCGCCCAACTGGCCTGGTCGCTGTTGATATTGTCACCGGAATCATCGACCGTCAGGGTGAATTCGGTCGCCCCCTGCAGGTCCGCCTGCAGCGCTTCGGCCGCCTGCCCGCGCAGCTTCACCTGCGAGCGGCACAGCTCCCGCCCTTTGGCTTCCACGATAAAAATCACGCTCCCGCCGCCGTAGTCCCCATTGGTGTCGATCCCCACCTGCGCGGTAAACGATTTCCCCGGACCGGGCAACTGCACCAGGTACTTGGCGGGGGCATGGCCGTAGATCCCCCGGTTGTAGCTCTGGTTCGCGATGCGCAAAGGCTGCCCCTCTCGGGCGTTCTGCTGCAAGGGGCCGCCGTAATTGGCCAGCACCACCAGCCCCTCGCCACGCGCCGCATCGAGCGATACCCCCTGAAATTTGGCCGAAACCCATTGCGCTCGTTCCGCCAGTTCATTCGGAGCAGCCGCCAGGGCCAGAACCATTTCCGCCGCCAGAAACATACTCAGAAAAGCCGTCAGAATCGTCCATTTCTTCCACATCGTTTTTTCCTTTCGCTAAAATGAATCAGAAAAGTTTTTCGCTTGAATCGATAAGGGCAGGTAACACATCAAAAATTCCAAAAATACAGACTTTTTTGTATGTCGAATGCAGCCGGCAGTATGGTGCAAATGCAGATGAATGTCAAGCAATTATCCGTATTTTGAAAACAAAAAAAGAATCCCGCCGTGATCGGATAACGGCAGGATTCTCGTCATGTCTTTACTGCTTATGCAGTATATTTTTCAGGCAGATTATCTGCGCTTCCGCAGCAGCCCCAGAGCGCCCAGACCCAGCAGAGCCATGGTGGCTGGTTCAGGAATTACAACGCCATTGGCACACACATCAGCGATTCCGTTGGCATCCAAAGCGCCATCGAAGATAGCGATTTCGTCAACGGTACCGGTAAACCACCGTGCCCAAACGTAGCTGGCACCGAGAGCCAGGTTTGCGCCAGCGGTGGAGGTCGGGGCAGGACTCATAGCTACCGGAGTGCCATCGAGAACACCGTTTACATAGACCCGTAAATCGGTTCCATCCGCGACCATGGCAATATGCTGCCAGGTACCGGTACCCAAATCATCATCTACACCGGTAGCACTATAAGCACCATACCAAGAGCCGGTATTATTAGCGCACCAGGTAGCGGCTGTATTTTGGGTGCCGCCATTACCGGTGACCATCATGGTGTAGCCGCTGCCGTCATTACCGGAGACGATTTCCTTGGCTACCAGGGTGGTCCAGTCGTTGGCTACACCAGACATTTTTACCCACGCGGCGATGGTGATGCCGCCGGTGATATCCAAACTTGCGTTATCAGCGACATACGCGAAATCACCACCGTTATTATAGGCACCGCGGAAATTGAGGGCACCGGAAGGATTACCGAACCGGTCGGCGGCGGAACATGCATCAAAACTGAAAGCAAAGTCCGCATCTCCCTGATCATACAACGTGGCGTCATTACCCGTACCGGAGCTATCTGCCGCGGTATGTCCGGCCGTTTCACTGAACTGCCAGTAGGCCGCCAGAGCAGAACCATCATTGGCTACATACGCATTAGCCGAAAGGGCAACACTCATAGCAGCTATCACTGCCAAAACAAAACAATTCTTCATTTTTCATTTCCTCCATTGACAATAGCATTTTCCTCGCTTTGTCAATATTTAAAAGAACCATACATTAACTAGAAACCATACATACATACATACACACACACACACACACACACACACAAAGCTTCACGAATTCTTATATATTTTCATTGCACCTCCTTTCAATGTCCCGGCCAGGTAAATCCCAGGTAACCGCCGCAGAGTTGTTTCATGCCGTTTTCTGTGGATACTCGGTCTATGAATTCTTCCGTATTCATATCTCCTACATGACCGTCAAAAAAGACAAGGTTTCCGCTGCCAAGTGTAACCATGGTTCCGCCTATGAGTTTTTCATTCGTGACCAGGTGATATCTGCCGAGGTAATCATCACCCGTGGGAAACAGGGCACCGCTGTTGTCATAAGAAGTATAAAGCTGGTCGTCTTCTTCATACAGCATAAAGACATCATAAGGGGAAGTCTGCACCAGTTCGGGATTTACGCGCCACTGCGAGTCACCAGAACTCGCCCCGGCCTGCATATTAAGCGTATAACTCCAGGCGGGACCGGAATGGGAGGGATCATCGGGATCGGGCCAGCCCCATACCGGCCAGCCGGAATAGTTGGAATGCCTACGGGGATTCTGTTTGTCAATATTGAGCGTAGGGCAGACATATGATTTTGGACTGTCGGCATATTCCCAGATATACCCCCCTTCAAACATGCGATCCAATTGGTTTTTGTTCGGCTCAATGTAAGCAGTCCCAGTAACTGGTCCGAACCGGCCGCACTCATCGTATTCCCAGCCCCAACAGGGAATTTTATCCTGAAAATCACGGGAATACTGGATCATGCCAAAACCCAGGGCTTTCAGATTGGTTTTGCAGACCGTCATTTTCGCTGAATCCCGTATTCGGGACAGAGCGGGCATCAGAATAGACACCAGAATAGCGATAATGGCGATGACAACCAGTAGCTCAACTAACGTAAATCCTTTTCTGTTAAGATTTTGCATAATAAATCACCTCGCCGTTAATAAATGTCTCCATTGTTTTTGACATCTTATCTTCAGATATCATATGTTGTCATCTCTATTAATGCCTAAATTTTATACGATGTCAATAATTTAAAGAGATATATCTCTGCCATTAACGTATGAGGTAACAGTCCGCCAAACAACGAGAGGCAGAACGGTATAAAATGAACAGTCGATTTCATATTTTGCATGGACGGGCCAGTTTTTTCAAGATAATGTTATCACTACTGTCCGGTTAACTTAAAGACAAATTGTTGTAAAGCTAGAATATATAATAGTTTGTGAG